>JAYWDF010000416.1:0-1857 GCA_043779985.1 Akkermansiaceae bacterium
GCCGTGACAGTTGGAAATGTCTATGAGCCCTACCTCCACCTGACCCATGATTTCAGCATCATCCACCAGCGGCTGCTTGCGGGCTATTCCTGGGTGGAGGCCTGTTGGATGGCGATGCCGGTCACCTCATGGCAGGGCGTGGTGTTAGGTGATCCGCTCTACCGTCCCTTCCTGCACTTTGACGGGGGCGGGGTGAAACAGGAGGGTGACATCGAGTTCCGCGCGCTCAGAGCGGCGGCTATCGAGTGGAAGAAGGATCCAGCAGAGCGGCAGAAGCAGGTGGAAAAGGCCTCGGAACGCATGAAAAGCGGCGTCCTCGCGGAGGCGGTAGGTCTGGATTTGCTCCAACGCAACGATCCCGCAAACGCCGGGCCGTGGTTCCTTGCTGCGAAGGGCTATTATGGAAATTCGGAGGACAAGCTCCGGCAGGATTTTCACCGCATTGCCATCGACCGCGCGGCGAATCGCAAGGATCTCGCTGTCCGTGGGTTGCGGGATGCGCTATTGCTCTACGGGCTGATTCCCGAGGCGGAGGCCTTGAAGGGGTGGCTGGATATTCTCGATCCGCCACCGCCGCCGCCTGCGGATCCGACAAAGCCGCCCGTCGTGAAAAAACCTTGAATCGCCTCCTTTTTAAAAAATGACTTACGGTTTTCTGTTGGAATCAATTTGGCACCCGCCATTGGCGTTTGAGGATGCGTCCGCCGCGGCCTTGCCACCCGAGCTGGAGCTGCAGGCCTTGTGGTTTTCTGGTGCCTTTGGTCGGCACTTCCGGACGACGACCGGCAAGGTTGTTAGGATTGTCCAGTTCGGCGAGTGGAATCGCGGCGCGGGTCCGGATTTTATCCAGGCTGCCGTCGAGATCGACGGGGTGCTGCGGACCGGTCCCTTGGAGTTAGACCCCGTGGCCGGGGATTGGGACGCGCACGGCCATGCGGTGAATCCGGCATTCCGTGAAGTCATCCTGCATGTGGTGTTTCAAAACGATTCCCGCCGTATTTTCACCCGGACTTGTGATCATCTCGAGGTGCCTCAGGTCATCATCTCGGAAATGCAGCTTGCCGATGCCCTGAGCCGGCCCCTGCGTGAGGTGGCGATCGCGCACCCCGGACGCTGTGTGGCACCGCTGAAAGGGCTGCCTGCCGGGGCAATCGATCGATTGTTAGCCGAGGCCGCGACCTTTCGTGCGGGGATGAAAGCGTCCCGGTGGTTACGGACGGCGGATGCGCACGGGCGTGATGCAGCCTTGTTTCAAGCGACCGCCGAGACCTTGGGCTATCGCGGCAATGGTTTGGCAATGCGCTTGCTGGCCCAGCGCGCGCCACTCCCGCTTCTCAAAGCCGAGGGCGAGGGTGCGGAGGCGATCCTTTTCGGGACGGCTGGGTTTCTTTCGTCGGATTTGCACGAGCTTGCCCTGGCTGACACGCGGGATTACCTGCGCGAGTTGTGGGACACCTGGTGGAAGAGCCGGGCGCGCTTCGAGGCGACCGGTGACCGGGCGATTCCATGGAAGACCCATGGCCAGCGGCCGGCAAATCATCCTCATCGCCGGGTGGGCGCTCTCGCCGCCCTGGTCAAGGTCTGGCCGCAATACCGGCGCGTGGCGCGGGCGCGCCCATTCGCAGCCAAGCCGCTCATCGATTTTCTGCAAACCCTGGAGCATGAATTCTGGACCCATCGCCACACGCTGACCTCCGCGGCCTCCCCACAACGCGTGGGATTGTTCGGCCGTTCCCAAGCGCTGGAATTGATCGCTAACCATCTCGCACCCTTGGCGATGCATGAGGACGGCTTGACCTTCGCGTCCTACTACATATTGCGGAATTCCGCAGCGAATGAGAAGGTGAAGCGTTGTGC
>JAYWDF010000417.1:0-14963 GCA_043779985.1 Akkermansiaceae bacterium
GGCTCAGGAGCTTGCCAAGGAAGAATCCAAACCAGTGGCAGCTCGCCACGTAGAAGCCGCAGTCATGGTCCGTCAAATGGCGGAAAAAGATGGCGTGACCATCAAGGAGTTCTTGCGATACGCGTTCAAGGAAGGTGCCCAGCTACTAAGCGGGCAAAAAGCCACCGCTTGATCCACTCCACCCGGCCCGCGCTGTCTTACGATGGCGCGGGCTTTTTCGTGTCCGGTTAGTATTGAAAAGCTCGGCGGCTTTCGATTCGGAGCGGTTGGCGTTTGAGGAACCCTCGTCAATTTTTTGACTAGGGTCAGGATCAGACGAAACTCCCGCTTTCATTCGCTTCTCTGCATCCTCCCGAATCGCCGCCAGTATCTCCTCAGCCTCGGCCGCGATGCATGCCCATTGGCACCGCCGCCTCATGCGCGCGCGTAGAACGATGGACACCACAAGACCCCGCAGCGGCGGAAACCGCTAGCCGCCGCCTCATGCGCGCGCGTAGAACGATGGGGCGGGCGGATGAATAAAGGGGCACCCGTCAACGCGACGGGATACCCCTACGCAGGCAATCCAATGACAGCGCGACCAATGAAGGATCGGAATGGGCATGAAGTCACGCATGATTGACGACGTATCCGTCATGGCACCGATGGGCACCCAGGATCAGGCAAGCCCCCGTTCGTGACGCTCCAAGGCGACCATTACGACCAGCGCGGCGGGGAATGGGGCGGACCTTGGCCGGGAAGGTAACCAGTAATTTGGTTCCCCACGGCGGCAGCGAGTTTCCATCACAGGGAGGATGAACCTTGGCTAAGGCGGGAAATCCCTAGCAAGTTGCCGATTTCCTCAAAAGGTGGGGAACCAAAAGGGAACCAATTTCATCCCCTTATTCGTGCATTTTGGCGCATTTTGGTGCATTTGAACACCTTTTCGACTTTGCCTGAATCCGCTAGGCTTTGCGCTGTAACCCTTTAAATATAAGGGATTTACATGGCGGAGGGGGTGGGATTCGAACCCACGGAACCTTTCGGCTCTCCAGTTTTCAAGACTGGCGCAATCGACCACTCTACCACCCCTCCGGTGCACTGTGTCGCGAGAGGGTATGCCTGTGCTTGCGACGCGGTTCAAGAAAAACTCTCGCAATCGAGCGATCAAATTCCGGTAAGGGCGGCATGTCGCAGCGCAGGGAACCCTCCTAGGGACGCGGTAAGGCATGCGTTGTCGGGTAGTTTGAGGTGAATTCCGGGTAGATCCGACGCTCGCCCACCGAGTGATCGCAAGTGCTTGTTTCCGGCATTTTGGCAGTATTCAGATAGAATCCAGCCGATTGGAAGCCGATCAATGGGTCATCGGGCTCTCGCCGGAGGCGTCGCCGAGATGCGAGAGATTTTCCGGCAGGAATTTCTTGAAGCGGGTTTTGTCGATGGCCTTCATGTAGGCTTCTTCCGGGGAAATCATGCCCTCGCGGAGCTTGGACCAGATGGATTCGTCCATGAATACCATGCCTTGCTCGCGGCCACCGGTGATGACGTCATAGAGTTTCTGAGTGGCACCTTCACGGATAATGGCGGCCACGGCGGGAGTGGCGAACATGATTTCATGGACGGCGGTCCGGCCGGGTTTGTCCACGCGTTTGCACAACAGCTGCGCGACGACGCCGCGGAGTGACGCGGCGAGCATGGTGCGGACTTGGGATTGCTGGTTCGCGGGGAACACGTCGATGATCCGGTCCACGGTCTTGCGGGCGTTGTTGGTGTGCAGGGTGCCGAAGACGAGAAGGCCGGTTTCAGCCGCGGTTAGGGCGAGGGAGATGGTTTCCAAGTCGCGCATTTCGCCGACGAGAACGATGTCAGAGTCTTCCCGCAGGGCGGCTCGGAGGCCATCGGCGAAGGACGGGGTCTGGATGGGCACCTCGCGCTGGGTGATGATGGAGCGCTTGTTGCTGTGGACGAACTCGATGGGCTCTTCAACCGTGATGATGTGGCGGTTGAAGTTGATGTTGATGTAGTCCAGCAGGGCCGCGAGGGTGGTGGACTTGCCGGAACCGGTAGGGCCGGTGACGAGAACCAGACCGGAGCGCATGTGGCCGAATTCCTTGACGACATCCGGAACGCCAAGGCTCTCGAGGGAGGCGATCTCGGTGGGAATCAAGCGGAAGACCGCGGCAAGGCCATTCTGCTGCTTGAGGTAGTTGCACCGGAAGCGGGAGTCTTCATCCATTTCATAGGCGAAGTCGAGATCCCCAATTTCGAGATATTTCTGGAAGGCCTGGGGATCGCAGATTTCCGAGAGCAGGTCATTGAAAACCTGGCCATGCAGGATTTCCTGATCGGGAATGACGGTGACTGCTCCGTGAACGCGGATTTTGGGCATCTGCCCTTCTGATAGATGAAGGTCGGAGCCTTTGGTGGCGATGAGGTAGCGGAACAGAGTATCGATCTTGGCCATGTGGGAAGCGAGAGGAGCGGTTTGGATTTTGGAGGATTTCCCGAAGGAACAAGGAGGAAGGATTGGGACTATCAGGATTCGAAGAACGCTTTCATCTGGCCCTTGTCGTCTGAACGGAAGAGTGTTTCATCCTTGGAGATAAGGCCCTTGACGTAAAGTTGGCGCAGCGACTCGTCCATGGTGATCATGCCGACATTTTTACCGGTCTGCATGACACCGGGAAGCATGTAAGTCTTGCCTTCCCGAATACAGTTGGAAACGGCGGGGGTGTTGACGAGGAGCTCGAGGGCGAGCACGCGTCCGTTGCCGTCGGCGCGGGGAACGAGCTGTTGGGAAAGGATGCCTCGAAGCGATTCGGAAACCATGATGCGGATTTGTTCGCGCTGGTCGGTGGGGAACACGTCGAGCACCCGGTCCAGGGTTCGCGGTGCGTTTCCGGTGTGAAGCGTGCCGAGAACCAAGTGGCCTGTTTCAGCTGCGGTGAGTGCGAGCTGGATGGTCTCAAGGTCGCGCATTTCACCCACCATGATGACATCGGGGTCTTCCCGCAACGCGCCGCGGAGGGCTCTGGCGAAGGACTCGGTGTGTTTGTGGACTTCGCGCTGGTTGACGTGGCAGCCCTTGGACTCGAAGACGTATTCGATGGGATCTTCAAGGGTGAGGATATGGTCTTCGCGGTCGCGGTTGATGAAGTCGACTAGGGCGGCAAGCGTGGTGGACTTGCCGGAGCCCACCGAGCCGGTGATGAGAACGAGTCCGTTCTGATAGCGGGTAAGGGGAAGGATGTGCTCGAGCGGAAGGCCGATTTCTTCAAGAGTCTTGATCTTGTCGTTGATGATCCGGAAGGCCATGTCGTAGCCGAGACGCTGTTTCACGACCGAAGCGCGATAGCGGCCGTTAGGCGCTGAGTAGGCGAAGTCGATGTCGCCTTGTTTCTGGAGTCTATCCCATTCTTTTGCACCGAGAAACGAACGCGCAAGACGTTCCGTGTCGTCGGGAGTCAACGGTGGGTGGTCCGGCCAAATCGGAGAAAGCTGGCCGAAACGCCTCCAAGCCGGTGGGTAGGCTGTGGGAAGATGAAGGTCGGAGCACTCATAGTCGCGGCCGAGTTGGAGGTATTGATCGACGTGATCTAGAACCTGGTGTGTGGACATGGAAGGTGATTAGGAGGGTTTGTTTGAATGAGAATTACTGGAGATGCCGGCGCTGGAGGATAGAGCGGTCGCGTGGCCAGAAAGGTAGTTTTTCACTTGATCGGTGAGCCAGACCCTTGCCAATGGGCGGACGGCGGTCAAGGCGAGACCGAGCAAGGTGAGGGGTAAACCGCGATGTTTTTTTTCCGTGGGTGCGGGACTGCGCCGGAAGAACAGGCTTGCGGCGAGGCCCGATGCCAGAGAGCCAAGCAGCCAAGCAGTGGGATGGCTTTTCAGGGACCCGCGAATCCGGGTGGGGACGTCGAGACGCTGTCTGAGTGAAATCGCCTCGCTTTCCAAGCAGGAGCGGGCGGTTTCACTGAGGCGGATCAGTCGTTGGATTTCTTGGTTGTGTGGAGGTTTTCGATCCATTCGCGGTCCTTTTGAAATTCAGCGCGGGTCACGGGGAATGCCGTGGTGGTAGAGGCCTTGGCCATGCGGAGGAATATGATCCCCGCTAACAAATGCACGACAGCGGCGGCGATCGCGACGAGGTTCCATGGCCAGTGGGCGGACTGGGAAATCAGCGAAATTCCTCCTGCCAGCAAGAGTGCCCAAGCGAATACCGCAGCGCCGCAGGCCGCTGCGGTCATTGCCGCACGCCGTGCGCCTTCACGGGTCGCGTCTTTGGATTCTAACTGGATGAGGGCGACCCGCGCGGCGATCAGCCCCATGAGCGCCTCCCGCCAATTCGCGGGAAGCGTGTCTTGGGGGGCATGATCGGCCCGGAAGGCCTCCTCGCGTGAAAACTGCCCGATGTCAGATGATGAATTCATGAGACTGCTAGGAAACACACCTGACGCAGCGGCGGGCGTCTCAGCGGCGGACGATGAGGCCGATCAGGAACCCGGCTCCAAGGGCGCTTAGGACGCACTTGGTTGGATTTTGACGGATGTAATCTTCTGCCGTGATGTGAAGTTCCTTGGCTTTCACCCGGGTATCTTGCCACTGCTCGGTGGCGGTCTCTTTCAAGTGCTGTGCTTTATCGGTAGCAGCGCTTTTGAACGCAGTGGCTTTCTCGGTGGCGGTGGCTTTGAACTGGTTTGCACGCTCGGTGGCGGTTTCCCGGAACTGCTGGGCGGACTCGACGGCGCGCTCTTTCAGGGCGGTGGCCTTTTCCTCAGCCGAGTGGACGAATTCACGAGCTTTTTCGCCAGCGGCGGCCCGGAGGTCATTTGCCGCTTGGGCAACGGATGGAGTCTGGGTGAAACCGGCTTCAGGATCGAGGCTGTTTGTAGTGGAAAATGGATTGGACATGGCAGTTGGCTTTCTGTTTTAGATGAACCTGCATGATTCATCGTCGTGGGAAGGAAAATGACACCTTCCCATGGTGGGCGCAAGTTGTGACTTACAAAAAACGATTATTCCTCCTCGGTGACGACTCTGGCCCTCGGTGGCGCCAGAAGAATCTCTTTTTGGGATTCCGGGGGGGGGGAGAAGCCCATGCTCTCCCACTTGGTGTCTTTTAAGGGCCCGCTTCCGTGAAATTGGAACAATCCGGAAAACGGCCGCAGCGGCAGTGTTAGTAGTCCGAGTAACCCGCGGGCGTTCATCCGCATCGTCATGTCGAGGGTCCGCTCCTTGAGGTTGATGGAGCCATTTCCGGCGAAGTTCAGGGAACTGGTAGATGTGCGGAAATCATTGCTGCTGAGGATGCCGTCTTGGATCTTGAAGGTGCAAAACGCGTTTTTTGCCCGTTGAAATCCCGCTCGTTCATCGTTCAACACTCCACCGATCAAGGGGGTGAGCGGGCCGAGCATCGGGACGGAAAAGAGCTCGGCTCTTTCCAAGGCCAGCAAGCCGGAGCCGTTCATCGATTCAACTTTCCCATCAATTAGCGAGAACTCGATGCGGCCGGTGGTCGTTCCGCCACCTTTCATTTGGAAGCCGTAGGTGGATGTCAGGTCCGGGATTGAGAGCTTGGTCCAGCTTAACTCTCCCTCAAGTTTGCCGGCACCGAGATAGTCGAAGCGACCGCTTGCGGCCCCGTCGAAGGCCCCGAGTTTCAAATTGTTGATGGTGACCTTGTCGCCGTGAATGTCCACTTGGGCGGCGGGTTGGCCGAGGGTGAGATTCTCACCGAGAAACAAATAATCCGCGGGGTGATCCGAGCTGAAGGAGACATTCAACGCGGTACGTCGCTGCGGGGTCACGTCGACCACGCCGGAAGCCCTAAGTTCCGGTGGCTGATGGAAGCGGTATTGTTCGAGGGTGTCCGCCACTTTGGGAGCGAAAAAACGGACCATGGGGGCTGCCCAGAAGGTGCCGCGCACGTCTTCTACCTGCACGGTTTTACTGGGGGCGTCGTAGCGGATGCGCCCGACCTTGGCGGTGGACTCGTTAGGTCCGTCGAAAGCCTTGCGGAGGGCGTATTTTGAATAGTTAAACACCACCGTGCCATCGTAGAAGTCGAGTTCCTGGTGATTGAGAGAGAATTTACAACCCGCGGAATTCACCGGCACGCCTTTGTAGTTGAGGTTTTTGATCGTTCCGCTGCCGGTGTAGGCCCAGGCGAAGTGGTCTGTTGCGTCGAATCCACCCTCGAGCGTGACATCCACCGCCGCGCCGTCGCGCTCGCTGAAGTCGTTGAGCACGATTTCCAAAGGCTGCCCGACAAAGAACGGGCGGTAAACGGGCACCGGGAGGGTGCTGTGAAGTTCGAGGCGGACGAGTGGCCACTCGATCAAGGCTTTGCCCTCGGCTTTGCCGTCGGCCCGGACCAGATGAAGATCCCGGATGAACAGGTCACCCTCCCGCCATGAAAATGCGCCTTCGACGGCGTCAAAGAGCATTTTCCGCAATTTCACCGACTCGCAACGGGCGTGCCCTGTCATCTGGACGTGTGGGGCATTGCGTTCATCCACTTGGAAGTCTCCCTCGGCTTCGAGAATTTGTTTCCCGCCGATGGAGACGTCTGTGAGCGAGGGGAGTCCGAGCCATGCGGTGAGCATCCGGGGGACTTCCAGGGAGGAGGAAACGTCGAAGCGGCCTTCCCGGCTCTGGATATTGTAATCGATGTGGCCCTCGAAAACGCCCCGCGGGTCCGTGGCACGGAGCGAGGTGACGGTGAGTAAATCGCCGGCCATATCCGCCTCCGCCGTGACCGCATCAAGACGGTGGCCGTTTTTCTCAAGCGCTTCGATTTGCAGGCTCAGCTTGGCAGTGAGGGATGAGCGTTCATTGACGTCGCCTTCAACGGAAATCTGAATCGCCGGCGGATGCTTCTTATCAAAATGCCACAGGCTTAACTCATTGATGACCTTGGCGAGGAGTTCACGCCGTTTACGGATATTCGAGTCGTCCGGGGGAGTCTTGCCGTCCTGCTGATAGCCGATGATCCGGGCGTCGAGGCTGACCTCGATGCCTGCGATTCTCCCGCGGGCACCACGGACTTCGAGACGTCTGCCGCCGGGCATGAAGACTGTGCCGCTGGCATTGGCGACGTCGAGGGTCTCGGAGCTCGGATTCTTGGGATCTATCGGCAGGACCAGTCCGGCATGATTGAGCTCGATTTTGTTGAGGTGAATGATGCCCCGGGCGAGCTTGGTTTTGTCGAAATCCAGGATCACGCGTTCCAAGCGGGAAATTTCTCTCAAATGTTCCGGCTCGGAATACACCCGCACGTCGTTGGCGACGATTCCTTGGAGGATTGCATACCGCAGCGAGCCGATTTTGACATACGCTCCTTGCTTGGCGACTTGTTGTTCGATGAGCTCGCGCCAAGGGGCCGGCAAGCCGGTGTGATTTGCCCACCAAATGCCACCCACTCCCGCCAGCACGGCCGCCAAGATCAGCAGGAACGCCAACGAGCGAAGGTTCCGAGTGACGTGGAGGTGGTACATAGGGCGCTGTCAGGGAGGCTAGGCCTGCTGTATTTGAAATGCAACTCAGTCGATGATGCCTGCCTCACGAAAGGAGTAATAGGGGTTCCTTCCCGGGGAAGGCTTGCCAATAATGACGTGGTCCAGAAAGCGCACCTGCATCACAGTCGCCGCTTCAATGAGGCGCCGGGTGACTTGTTCATCAGCGCGGCTCGGACTGGAGTCGCCCGACGGATGATTGTGAATCAAAACAAAGCCGTAAGCCCCGCGGGTGATGACCGGGCGCAGGACCTCCCGCGGGTGAGCACTCGAGTCGCTCACCGTGCCTACCGAGATGACCGTTGTGCCCACATGGCGCAGGCGGCTGTCCAAGGTGGCGACGATGACTTGTTCTTGGCTGAGATGCCGGAGCTGCGGCCCGAAAAAGTCATGGATTCGCTCTGGCGTATCAAGCGGAGTGTCCCGGAGCTGCTCGCGAGCGACCCGGATCCCGAGTTCGAAAGCCGCGGCCAGCTTGGATGCCTTGGCCAGGCCCAGGCCCTTTTCCTTGGATAATTCGGCCACGGGCAAGCCTCCCAGCGCGCCCATGGACCCGTATTTACGAATCAAATCCCGCCCGATGTCGATCGCGCTGCGCCCCTTGGTGCCCGTGGAAATAAAAAGTGCCATCAGCTCAGCATTGTCAAGTGCGGCAGGCCCAAGCTGGGCGAGCTTTTCCCGAGGACGCTGGTCATAAGGCATGTCTTGAATGCGCAAACTCATCGGGTCCGCGTCGGTCTCGATCGGTGGAAAATATTGCCCGCGTTGCGTTCCGTTCATTTGAACAGGCTAACGCGCTGTGCCCGTTTGGCAAGAACTAGAATCCGCTCACCAAACGATTCCTGCTGGATTCGCGGCGGCGCGCGTTTATGATCCGGGCATGGGTTGGGTACTTTTTTTCGATGGCGATTGTGCGTTTTGCTCGCAATCCGTTCAAACGGTGTTGCGTTTGGACAGAGAGCGGCGGATTTCCTTCGCCCCGCTGCAGGGCGCATTCGCAGCTGAAAAGGGTTTCACGAAATACGCCTCCGCGGGGAATGGAACCATGGTCCTGCTCCGTGAATCTGACGGTCAGGTCTTCTTGCGCAGTGATGCCCTCATCGAGTTGGCCCGCGCGCTCGGCGGTAGCTGGTGGATTTTCACGATCGCCCGCTTTGTTCCCAAGCCCTGGCGCGACTGGATCTATGGGCGGGTAGCGGCCAATCGCCACCGGCTCATTGGCAAGTCCGACCACTGCTCGCTGCCCGATCCCGAGCTTCTGAGACGACTGCGGGAGTAGAAGGTGCAATCCTGCCTTGAATTGCTGGAAACGGCGTGCATCCTCGCCGCCCGCCCATGGCAGGACCTACTTTCCAAGCACTTCCAGGATTCCGCGACTTCACTCCCCGTGAGTGCGCGGTTCGTAATTATTTGTTCGAGACCTGGCGCGGCGTGGCCCGCCGCTGCGGCTATGTCGAATACGAAACACCCATTCTGGAGGACACCGGACTCTATTTGAAGAAATCCGGCGGCGAGCTCTCGGCGCAGCTTTTTCGCTTCGAGGATCAAGGCGGCCGCGATGTCACTCTCCGTCCGGAGGTCACCGCCTCGCTGGCGCGGATCGTCGCCCAACACCAGCGGGATTTCCCGAAGCCGCTCAAGTGGTTCGAGATCGGCCAGTGTTTCCGCTACGAAAAACCGCAAAAGGGCAGGGGACGCGAGTTCCATCAGTTCAACGTCGATATCCTCGGCGAGGGCGGAGCGGCAGCGGATGCGGAATTGATCGCGCTGGCGATTGAAACGATGCTCGCCTTCGGGTTCGTCGGCGGGGATTTCATCGTCCGTGTGTCCGACCGCATGGCATGGATCGACTTCGCCGCCGCCAACGGCATCCCCGAGGAAAGCATCCCCGATTTCCTCGGGATCATCGACAAAATCGAGCGCGAGAAGCCGGAAATACTCGTGCAAAAGCTCGCCGCGTTTTCCCTAACCCCCGATGGCGTCCGCGCCTTCATCGCCGATCCGGCCAACGCTTCCGCCGCCTATCTTACCATCCGCGAGGATCTCAGCGCCCGCGGATTCGCGGATTTCGTCGAGCTGGATCTCTCCATCGTCCGCGGCCTCGCTTATTATACCGGCGTGGTTTTTGAAGTCTTCGACGGTAAGAAATCCATGCGCGCCGTCGCCGGCGGCGGGCGCTACGATACGCTCATTTCCACCATTTCCGACGGCGCGGTCGACATGCCCGCCACCGGCTTCGCGATGGGCGACTACGTCATCCGCAACCTCATCGAGGAAACGACCCACACCGCGATGCAGATGGAAGTCTGGCTCCAGCGCAACGCCGCCGCCTGCGACGTCTATGTCGTCGTGGCGGATGAAACCAAGCGCGCACAATCCCTCCGCCTCGTCACCGACCTCCGCCGCGCCGGCATTTCCGCCGATCTGCCGATGGGGAGTCCCAAGGTTGCGAAGCAATTCCAGAACGCCGAGAAATCCGGCGCGCGTTTCGCCCTCGTCATCGGTGCCGAGTATCCCGAACTCAAGCTCAAGATCCTCGCCAGCCGCACCGAAGAATCCGGCAACGCCGAGACCGCCATCGACTGGCTAACCGACCGCCTCCTCCAACCCGACGGCCCGCTGCTGGCTTAGGTTGTTATAGGTTATTTGTTAAAGGTTATTAGGAAAGAGCCTTTAATGAAGCATCCTCAACCAATAACTTTTAACAAATAGCCTTTAACTTCATTCACTCCATGCGCTCCCATCATTGCAACGAACTCCGCGACTCCCACATCGATCAAACCGTCACACTCATCGGTTGGGTGAACTCCGCACGCGACCACGGCGGGGTTATTTTCATCGACCTGCGTGACCGCGAAGGTCTCACCCAGTGCGTCTTCCATCCGGATGAAAATCCTGAAGTTTCAGCGCTCTCGCACACCTTGCGTGAAGAGGACGTCGTCCAAGTGATCGGCCGCGTGTCCAAGCGCCTCGAAGGTTCGGAAAACGCCAAGATCGGCACCGGCGCGATCGAAATCGTCGCCCAGGAACTCAAGATCGTCAACAAGGCGGACGTCCTGCCTTTCCAACTCGACAAGGATCTATCCAACGAAGACTTGCGGATGAAATACCGCTACCTCGACCTGCGCCGCCCGCGCATGAGCAAGAATATCCGCCAGCGCAGCGTGATCACTTCCGCCGCCCGCCGCTATCTTGATGACTCCGGTTTCTACGAAATCGAAACGCCGATCCTGTCTAACCCCACGCCGGAAGGCGCCCGCGATTTCCTGGTGCCTTCCCGGCTCAATCCCGGCCGCTTCTACGCCTTGCCGCAAGCGCCGCAACAATACAAACAGCTGTTGATGGTCGCCGGCATGGAGAAATATTTCCAAATCGCCCGCTGCTTCCGCGACGAAGACCTGCGCGCCGACCGCCAGCCGGAATTCACCCAGATCGACATCGAAGCAAGCTTCGTTACCCAGGAAGACATCATCGGCCTAGTCGAAGGTTTGTTAGCCTCGATGTTCAAGGCCGGCCTCGGCATCGAGGTTCCCGCAAGTTTCCCGCGCATGACTTACAAGGACGCGATGGACATCTACGGCTCGGACAAACCGGACACCCGTTATGGCATGGAAATCACCGATCTCGCCGATGTCTTCGCCGCCACCGAGTTCAAGATTTTCCGCAGCATCCTCGACGGCGGTGGAGTCGTTAGAGCAATCAACGCCAAGGGCTTCGCCAGCATCACGACCGGTCAGATGAACCGGCTCAACGAGATCGCCGTGCAAGCCGGACTGCCCGTGAAGAACCTTGCTTTCATCAAGTTGGAAAACGGCGAGTTCAAGAGCCCGCTCTGGAAGATTTTCACCGATTCCGAAAAGGCCGCTGTCACCGCCAAGCTCGATCTGGCAGAGGGAGACATCGTCTTCTTCGCCGCCGGCTCGCGTGAAAGCGTTAGCACCATCCTCGGCCGCGTGCGCACCGAATCCGCTGTGATGATGGAGCTGAACAAGGATTCTACGAAATTCAACTTCCTCTGGGTCGTCGATTTCCCGCTGCTCGCCCAGGACGAGGAAACCGGCCACTGGGCAGCCGTCCACCACCCCTTTACCCGACCGCATCCTGAGGACCTCGCGCTGTTGGAAGCGGGCGATTACGCCAACGTCCGCGCGGTCGCATACGACGTGGTCCTCAACGGTTACGAACTCGGCGGCGGCTCGATCCGGATTCACGAAAAGGATCTCCAAGCACAAATGTTCAGCGTGCTCGGCGTCGGCCCGGAAGAACAACTGATCAAGTTCGGTCACCTTCTCGACGCCTTCCGCTTCGGCGCCCCTCCACACGGCGGACTCGCCCTCGGTCTCGACCGCATTGCCATGCTGGTCGCCGGTGAGGACAGCATCCGCGAAGTGATCGCCTTCCCGAAAAACAACAAGGGAGCCGACCTCATGGCCCACAGCCCCTGCCAGATCGAGCACAAGCTGCTGCGGGAGGTCTACGTCCAGTCCACTTACAAGGACCCGAAGCTTGCCGTTGAGCCGAAGGCTGAGGTTAAGGCGTAAGAACGCCTTTTCAGCTCAAAGAAAAACTTCGCCATGTAAAGTGGCGGAGTTTTTTCGCGTGACAGCGTGATGACGGAACTCCCACCTGGGTAAAAAAAAGCGGCCCGATCGATCATCCCCGGGAAAAACCCAAAACCCAAAGGGAGACTCAATCGGGCCGCCTAGTGTTGTAGCGACGCCGGAAAATAGACATGCGCCCGATGGGGGATCAACTCCTTTTTTTTGGGATTTTGACCTGTCACGGAGGCGCCCGGAGGGCCTTTAAGCGGGCAGATCAATTGATGCGGGCGAAACCGGGAAAATCGCTTACAAATCTTGATTTTTCTCCTAGCTCGCAGCACAAACCCATTTAATCTGGCCCCAGCATGAGTCCCGATGGATTCCGGCATTCCCATTCAATCTCGTAGCGCAATCCCCATGAATCTGACACTCAAAGTATGGCGGCAGTCCGGCCCCAAAGCCAAAGGTAAGATCGAAACCCACGATGCCAAAGACATCCCTACCGAGGCTTCATTCCTCGAAATGCTCGATATCGTCAACGAACGAATCATCACTCAAGGCGGTGAGCCGATCCATTTCGACCACGATTGCCGCGAGGGCATCTGCGGCTCCTGCTCATTGACGATCAACGGTATTCCTCATAGCAAGGAGCGCGCGACCGCAACCTGCCAAGTGCACATGCGCAAGTTTTCCGAAGGCGATACCATCTGGATCGAGCCCTTCCGCGCAAATCCTTTCCCGATCGTTCGTGATCTCATCGTCGACCGCTCGGCATTCGACCGCATCATCGCGGCGGGTGGCTACATCGACGTCCGCACCGGTTCCGCTGTGGATGCCAACACGATCCCGATCTCCAAGGCAGACTCGGATTCCGCTTTCGACGCCGCCGCCTGCATCGGATGCGGTGCCTGCGTGGCCTCCTGCAAGAATGCCTCTGCCATGCTCTTCGTTGCGGCGAAGGTTTCTCATCTGGGTCATCTCCCGCAGGGCCAACCGGAGCGGCAGAAGCGGGTTCTCGCCATGGTCCGCCAAATGGATGCCGAAGGGTTTGGAAATTGCACCAACCAATACGAGTGCGAGGCCGCCTGCCCCAAGGAAATCAGCGTCGAACACATCGCCCGCTTGAATCGCGACTACGCCAAGGCGGTACTTCTGGAGCAATTCGCCTGATGATAGTTGAAAATGGTCGGAATAGAGTGAGATTTGGATGCTCTTCCATTCCACCAACCCTGTCCCACCATGATCTCCATCCGCTCCCTTGCCACCCTCGTCTTCTCGCTCACGCTTGCCGCTTGTTCCGCTGAGGACAAAAAGAAAACTGTTATGGAAACACGCACAGATATTCCTGCCGATCCGACCGGGAAAGTTGTTAAGACCGACGAGGAGTGGAGGAAGCAACTGACGCCGGAGCAGTATGCCATCCTCCGGCAGTCCGATACCGAGCGTGCAAACGGCGAGGTTTACAAGGAGTTCAAGCACCAGGGGAAGGGCACCTACCATTGTGCCGGTTGCAACGCCTTGCTCTTTTCCTCCGAGCAGAAATTCGACTCCGGCTGCGGTTGGCCGTCATTCTATGATCCCGCCAAGGCTGAGAACGTGATCCTCAAAAAGGACATCACCCTGGGCATGGCCCGCACCGAAGTCATCTGCGCAAAATGCGGCGGGCACCTCGGGCATGTATTCTCCGGTGAGGGCTACAAAACCCCCACCGACCAACGCTACTGCATCAATGGCGGCGGATTGGTGTTCGTCCCTGCCAAGGACGAACCGGCCAAGAAATAGCACAGCACTGGGAACTGAATTCGGGGGCACCCGCGCGCAGACGCTCAGGCCAGGAACGCTTTAATCAGCTCCTCGATGACCTGGTCACCCATGGGCTGAACCTCGCCGAGCGAGCGGCTCAGAATTACCGCTTCAGCCGTGGACTCGAGCACCTCGAGTCGGTCGAAGGCGTCGAGGATGGTCTTTCCTAACACCAGCGCGCAGTCATTCTCGATCAACGCGATCGGGAAATCCGGCGTCATCGCATCAGCGATTTTCTCCGGCGCATCATAGACCCAGGAGAATGGCAGGACCGCCACGTCGCGGAGGAAGATATAACTCTCCGGAATCGTCCGGGTGTCCAAACGCGCTTCGGAAGCGGAGAACGCCGTAGCATTCACGGGCGTGGCATTGACGATCGCGCGGATTTCCGGATGGCGTTGATAGATCAACTGGTGGAGGTGACAAGCCTGGCTCGGATGGGTGCCCCGGGCACGGCGACCTTGCTGGACCAGTGCCAGTTGATCCGGGGAAATCGTCGCCCGGTCCTCCAGCTTGGGACTGATGAGGAACGAGTCCGCATCCACTCGCACGGAAAAGCTACCGGCGTTGCTGGTCAGAAGGCGTTGGTGATAGCCCCGACGGATAAAGTCGCACAATTCACGGCGCAGGGCCCGCTCCTCGCTCGTTGCCGGGCTGGGGTCGAACTCCTCAAGCTCCGGCGCGGCCTTTTCCCCGATTGCCAATTGCTCGGAAGTCAGGTAGCGAACCGGGCCAAGCGCGCGTCCCTTGATCAAGGTTTTCGCCACAAACTCGAGCGTTTCAAAGCGCCTGAAGGCATCCGCAAAATCGAGGCCGCCGATCACGACTCCATGGTTCTCCAGCATCACGCAGTCGTGCCCGGCTCCGAAGACCGTGGCAATCCTCTCGCCTAATAAATCACTGCCGGGCAAGGCATAAGGGGCGAATCCTACCTCTCCACAAACCGAGCGAGCCTTGGTGAAAAGCCGCGTATCCGGGGCTTGGCCGCAAATACTGAATGCGACCAGCGCGACCGGGTGCGCATGGACGATGGCGCCCAGATCGGGACGGGCCTCATAGATCATCTTGTGGAATGGAAATTCCGAGGATGGTCGATGCCTGCCTTCGACACTGCCATCCGGCA
>JAYWDF010000418.1:0-5651 GCA_043779985.1 Akkermansiaceae bacterium
GCTGCGGGCCTTTTGTGGAGCATGCGGGATTTGAAGAAGGGAATCGATGAGGCTTTGACTCTGGACGCTTAAAAACCGGGAACTCTTGCAACTGATGGGCTGGTCGGGACGGTTCGGGCTAGGGTCTCTTCTGGCGGAGCTTTCGGGCAAGTGTAGCATGATTCTCACGCATTGGATTTGAGATGCCATCGCGGGGGGCGGGAGTGGGCTGAAAGCGGGATTGAATGGCTCCCAGGCTCGTATGACTCGACGGGATGGACTGGTGACCATTTTTCGAGCGTCTGAAAATTTCATCTTTCCGCAGGATACAGCTTGGACGTGCGCCTGGTTTTGTCCATCGTGCGCCCGCCATGCATTTTCCCGGCACGTATACCGCCCTCATCACTCCCTTTCGCGACGGCGAAATCGACGTCTCCGCTTTCCAATCCCTCATCGAGCGGCAAATCGCTGCCGGAATCGACGGGATCGTCCCCGTCGGCACGACCGGAGAGTCCCCCACCCTCGATACGGATGAACACATCCAGGTCATCCGACTTGCTGTGGAATTCGCCGCTGGCCGCTGTGAAGTGGTCGCCGGAACCGGGGCTAACGCCACCGCCGAAGCCATCGAGCTCACCGAAGCGGCCGAAGCCGTCGGCGCGACCGGTTCGCTCCAAGTCTGCCCTTACTACAACAAACCCTCGCAGGAAGGGCTTTACCTGCATTTTAAGGCAATCGCCGAGTCCACCAACCTGCCCATCATGCTCTATAGCGTGCCCGGCCGGTCCATCATCGAAATCGCGCCGGAAACCGTCGCCCGCCTTGCCGCAGATTGCCCGACGATCACCGCCATCAAGGAAGCTGGCGGTTCGGTGGACCGTATCAACCAACTCGTCCAGGCCCTGCCAGCCGATTTTGGTATTCTTTGCGGCGATGATCCCCTGCTGCTGCCCTTCGTGTCCTGCGGCGCCACCGGGCTAGTCTCAGTGGCTTCGAACCTCATTCCCGAAGTCATGGTGCAACTGGTCAAGGCCTGCCTCGGCGGAGATTTTCCCGCGGCGCTCGCCCTGCAAAAGCAATACTATCCGCTGATGCGTGGCCTGATGTCGCTCGATGTCAACCCGGTGCCGATCAAGACCGCCGTAGCACTTCAGGGCCACTGCCTCACCGACCTGCGTCTCCCGCTGGCTCCCCTCAGCAGCGAGAATACCACAAAGCTCACCGTGCTGCTCCGCTCGTTCAACCTGCTTCCATAACATCCAGCCGCCCACACCTAACACTTACCAGTCCATGCCCTATCCCAAACTCTTCAATCCCGGCCCAGTCGATGTTTCCAAGGAGACCTTCGCCGCCATGTCACAAACCATGATCGGCCATCGCGGCAAGGATTTCGAGGACCTTTACGCCTCGACCCAGCCCGGTCTTCAGGAAATTTTCGGCACCGCTCGGCCGGTTTTCATTTCCACCTCCTCGGCGTGGGGCGTGATGGAAGGCTCCCTCCGAAATCTGGCCCGCAAGAAAGTGCTCTGCCTCTGCTGTGGGGCGTTTTCTGACAAGTGGCTGGACGTTGCCAAAAAATGTGGCTTCGAGGCGGAGGCCGTGCAAGTCGAGTGGGGCGACGCGATCGACCCCGAAGTCGTCCGCGCCAAGCTCGCGGAAGGCGGATTCGACACGGTCACCTTCATTCACTCGGAAACCTCCACCGGTGTGCTCAACGACCTCGCCGGCATTTGCAAAGTGGTGAAATCCTTCCCCGATACGATGCTCATCGTCGACAGTGTTTCCTCGCTGTCCACCGTGCCGATGGACATGGACACGAACGACATCGACGTGATGCTGGCCGGAGTCCAGAAGGCCCTCGCGCTGCCACCCGGAATGGCTCTCTTCGCCGTTTCCGAAGCCGCCATGGAACGGGCGAAAACCATCAAGAACCGCGGATACTACTTCGACTTCATCGAGTTTGCTAAAAACGCAGCGGCGAACAACACGCCCTGCACGCCCGCGATTTCGCTCATTTTCGGGCTCCAATTCATGCTGGGTGAAATTGCCAAGGAGGGCTTCGCCGCCCGCCAGGCGCGCCATGCGAAAACCAACGCGATGATCGCCGCCTGGGGCGCGAAACATGACTTCGAATTTTTTGCGCCGGAAGGCCGCCGCTCATTCGCGCTGACCTGCTTCAAGACCCCGGAAGGCTTCGATCTCTCCGGCTTCATCAAGAACCTCAAGACCAAGCACAACTTCCTGATCAACGGCGGCTACGGCAAAATCAAAGGCACGACTTTCCGAATTTCCAACATGGGCAACGAAACCGAAACCACCATGCAGGAGCTCATCGACGCCATGGACGACGTCCTCGGCTGAAGCTGTGCCACTCAACAGACGGACTTCCCTCCATGGGTAGTCCGTTTTTTTGCGCGGAACGCTCGGGCCGTCATCGAGAAATCAGCCCTCCCGCAGAGTGCCGTCGATCCGTCAAGAGGCCGATCCGGCGGCCCGTTCGTTGATTGCATTAATTTGTGCTTCCATTTCCCCGCTAAAAATCGCCATCATAAGGAAATGAATCGTCAGAACCCTACCGATAGTTCCTCAGGCGCCGACCCTAAAATCGATCCTAAGACCGCATTTCAAAAACTGTTCACCGCGGGAGTGATCGGTTGGTTCATTGGCTCGATCATCCTTTTTGGCTTGGCTTGGCCGGTCGCGCATCCGGATAGCTCGGCCAATGCGGTCCTATGGGCTGTTTCTCATTGGTGGGCAGCCTGCGCCGTCGGCCTTGTCACCATGGTTGCCTTCGGCCTCGCGACCCGCCTACCGATCGCACTTGCAGCAGCCACCTACATGCTGCCGGTTGCGCTCCTCACCGGCATCGCCTGGGTCTGCCTACAGGTCTATCCGGACAGTTCGTTCCGCTCGGATTTGTTTGTCTATCTACCAGTGGTCTTGATTTTTTATATCCTGGCACTGCTGTGGATGTCGTTGCGCAGCGAGGTCGCTCAAGCACCGCTGGTAGCGAAAGCCTTGATTCCCACCGTAGTTGGCGGACTTGTCATTATCGGCTTCGTGGCGGTCCCGGTCTTTGCCAGCGACGCCTTTCGCTACCACGACGCGTTCCAGCTCACCATTTCAAAAATGACGCTGAAAGACGGAGTGATTCTCAGTGAAGGCAGCGTCCAGATCCTCAAACCCGGCACCTACGAGTTTGTGTCGCCCCGCTATATCTCAGACCGATTGGACATTCGTGACGACATGGAGGCTGGTTTTGACATCGGAACTCTTACTTGGGGATCTGCTGGAGTGCCGAAAGCAAACGTGTTGGGAGTCTTCCCTTTCCAAGTGGTCTGGCGAAAAGAAGTTCTGCCAAGCGCGACTAACGAACTCAGTTCAGCAGATGACTATATTTGCGTCGAAGTCCGGAGCCCCGAGAAGGACAATAAGTTGATTTATTCCCTGAACGCTCCGGTCGTGACCCATTAAGGCACCGGGTCGGCAAAGTCTGAAAACACCCGTGCACCGGCCTCGCCGCCATCTAGGCAGTCCTTGTGGCTTGTCCGTCGGTGTGGTTTCAGGGGGGAATAACGACCGGGAGCAGGGGTCATGAGAGTTGGCGGCGTCTCGATCGCGAGTTAGGACCGTTCCGCAATCTCTCCACCGATGTGATAGGGAAGTCCGCCGTTGGAAAGGAAACAACCGGTCTCCCTCCAACAGAATGATGTGGATGGCTTCCGAATGCCGGCGCGCACGGGGAGCGGCGGAGGCACCGCCTGCCAGTCCGGCGACGAGATACCCATGGACGGCACCTTCCCCCGCCCCGCCATCTGCCGGAGGATCCGAATCCGCGCCGGGTGGGCCAAGGCCTTCGCAAACGCCGCCAGATCCACAACCGACGCTTCAAACGCTTCCAATTTCGCAAGGGAAGTCGATTGCATATCTTAGATGTAATATAGGGTTGCGAGTCTGATCTTCCGCGATGCGGCTGGGTTAAGCAGCGAAAAGCGTCCAGCCTGACGGAGCACAGTACATTGGCAGGGAAGACGTTTCATCACCCGGGCCCGGACAGACCTTCGGGCTCGCGAAAATCCTTCTGGATGGTGAAAGCTCAGAACGCGCCAGCGTCCCGACGGGACAACTCAACCGCAGACCGGAAAATCAGGAGAGACGCGAGCCTGAAGTCCTAGGGATAAACCATGGCAGGCCGCACGAAATGAAGTTGAGAACCGGTGCGGAGACGGCTAGTTTGGTATACCATGAAATGTTCCCTAAAACTTGGGAGCGTCGCAGGCATCGGTGTCTACCTGCATTGGACCTTTGTATTTTTGATCGGCTGGATTTTCCTAGCGCACCTCGGAGCGGGTCAGACAGTCCTTCAGGCACTTGAGGGGGTTGGCTTCATCCTGACCTTATTCGCTTGCGTGGTGCTGCATGAGTTCGGCCATGCGCTCACGGCAAAGCGTTACGGCGTGGCAACGCGGGACATCACCCTCTTGCCCATCGGCGGCGTCGCCCGCTTGGAACGCATTCCGGAGAAGCCGATGGAGGAATTCTGGGTGGCGATCGCAGGTCCGGCGGTGAATGCGGTGATTGCCATTTGCCTGTTCTTGGTGATGCAGCTCATGGGTCATCCTTATCCTTCGTTAGCCGTCGACCAAAGTGAAGGTGGATTTTTGGAGCACTTGATGTGGGTGAATCTTTTCATTGGAGCCTTCAATCTGCTACCTGCATTTCCAATGGACGGCGGACGGATCCTCCGCTCCCTGCTTGCCACCCGCCTCGGTCGCTGCCGTTCCACGGCGATTGCGGCGAAGATTGGTAGGACGATGGCGATCTTGTTCGGAATCGTGGGCTTGTTTCACAATCCGATTCTGATCTTCATCGCGGTATTCGTTTATTTAGGCGCCCAAGGGGAGGCTGACTCGGTGGCGTTGCAGTCCCGACTGGAAGGACTGTGTGTCAGGGACGCCATGATCACACGGTTTCGGACACTGTCTCCTTGGGACACACTGGAGACCGCGGTGGCTGAGCTGCTCGGCGGGCATCAACAGGATTTCCCCGTGGTCGAGGATGGGCAGGTCAGGGGGCTCCTCCGTCGCAATGAAATCGTCGAAGCCCTGGGCCACCACGACGCGCGTGGGAAAAAAGTGGCCGATATCATGGTCCGCGACTGCCTCTCCATCGATGAATCCGCCCCTCTGACAAGCACCCTCGAGCTTATGAGTATGAATCACTGGCCGGCGGTGCCAGTGATGCGGAACGGACAGATCAGCGGCCTCGTCACACCGGAGTACCTCCGCCAGTGGCTGGCGGTGAATTCCGTCATGATGAATCGCATGCCGGCGCACAGTGAGTAAACGGCGTGAATGTGATCCACGGCGACCCTACCGAACACACCACCTCAGCGCTGGCGGAACCAGCCGGTAATGCTCATCCGGGTCTTCTTCGCCGGGAGCACCTCATGCCAGAAATCTCCTGCTAGAAAACAAACCAGCGTGCCCATTCTGGGCTCTATCACCTCAAAGTCCCCCGCCCTTCCCTCCGGGCTTGTCCACAGTTTCAACTCTCCGCCATCACCCGGCTGCCAGTGTGGGTTCAGATAGAGAATCACCGTGACAATCCGGTCACTCGTTCCCGCATGTCGGTCCAGATGTGCTTTGTAAAAGGCTCCTTCCGGGTAAATC
>JAYWDF010000419.1:0-1852 GCA_043779985.1 Akkermansiaceae bacterium
CAGATCCAGATTCTCCGATCCGCGAAGCCCTTCCGCGCAGAGGAGATTGGTGAGTCCAATGTCCAAGTCCTCCAGTTGATGCGGTTTGAGCGCGAGCAGAGCGGCGAGAGTCCACTTTTCATGTGTCGATGTTTTGGAAGAAATAGCATTCGCCTTTGGAGCGGTCGCGTTGCGGTGCCAAATCACCGCTACTACCAAAAGAGTCGCTACAGCAGCGATAGCTGCCACCCAACGGCGACCCTTTGCCCGTTGAAGACTCTCTTGTTCGATCTGCCGGAGGCGTTGCTCTTTGTATTTCGACATCGTCTGGAAATTAGAATGCGACGTTTTTGGAATTCTCAGTATCTCATCTTTTCTCTAATGATTCTTGAGATTTCTTCCCGTTCAATTTGATCCAGATGTCTATTTTTTCGCGGTAGATAAACTATGGAATAAGATGAGTCCGAAGTCGGGTAAATAAAGGCATTCCTGCCCCCAGGTGAATTGCCCAAGAAATCATTCACTTCTGAAAACTGCTCTATTCTAAAGCTTTCTTTCTGACCATCGAAGCGAACCCAAGCCTCATTAGGACCAGTAAAGACATAATAATGAATGAACGCAAAATACAGTGAAAATGAAGTAATTAAAACGCCTGAAACCAAACCAAATAGGTAGTATTTTTTCATGCCTATTTTTTAAAGCAGCCAGCGGATTTGAATTTTGACTTGGCTTGTTCGTATGCTTGTTTCGCGGTATCCCTTTTGGATATTTCGGCTTGGCGTTCCCTTTCTTGTTTTGAGAGGTCTCCGGCAGAAACTCCAAGTTTTGGATATTCGGCGCTATCAAATTCTTCCTGCTGAACTGACGCTTGAGCTTTCCAATAGCTTGAAGACGCATTACCGTAGGCAACTGCTAGCTCATCGCATGGGCTACACCAGTTGCGTTCAAGCCAGTTGATTTCTCTTCTTAAATAATCCCAATGTTCCTTCCACTTATCAACATGGGTCATTTCGTGAGCTAACGCTTCACGTGGGTCGGTTGGATCAAATACGACATCAACTTTTAAACTACCTTTAACCTCAATAAAATTTCGGGGATTGAATCCGCCCTTCCAACTTACCGTGACATCCCATGTAGCGTCAGCACTTCCTCCTCCGCCTTTTACCTCTTTTGCAGGACCTACCCAGTTAAATTCGTCTAATGAATGCCCGAGAATGTCGATATGATTTATTCCATTGTTTCCGACAAACCCATACAAATTCAACCCTCCGTTTTCCGAAATCGGATCCCTATTCAACCATCGCCCCATATTCGGATCGTAGTGGGCTTGAGCGGAGCTTCCCAAGAAGACCAAGTGGACGAGCGCGAGTAGAAGGAGTCTAAGGTTTCTCATAGTTCAAGTTGTGTGAAAGCACTCAGAAGACTTGCGTGGCTCGTTACAAGCCGCAATTTTTCAGTTACGAATTTATGACCCTCCGCGCCCTTTGCGCCTTTGCGGTAAACCCATCCTCCACCATCTTCCCCACATGTCCGCCCCGCTCAGCCGAAAGAATCTCCCCGTAAACCCCACCCCGGACGACATCCTCAACACCTTCCTCGACTACCTCAGCGCGACGAACACCGAACCCTACGACCATCAGGAAGAAGCCATCCTCGAACTCTTCGCCGGCAACAACGTCATCCTCAACACCCCCACCGGCTCCGGCAAATCGCTCGTCGCCCTCGCCCTCCAGTTCAAATCCCTCTGCCAGGGCCGCCGCTCCTACTACACCGTGCCGATCAAGGCGCTGGCCAACGAGAAATTCCTCTCCCTCTGCCACGTCCTCGGCCCGGAAAACGTCGGCATGATCACCGGCGACGCCACCGTCAACCA
>JAYWDF010000420.1:0-1848 GCA_043779985.1 Akkermansiaceae bacterium
TCCTTCCATCGACCTCGGTGTGGGCGGCGTCACGGGTGTGAATGGCGACATCGGAAAATTCAAAACCTCCTCGCTGCGCAACATCGCGCTCACCGCGCCCTACATGCATGACGGTCGTTTCGCCACCCTCGAACAGGTGGTGGAATTCTATAACTCTGGCGTCACCCCTAACCCTAACTTGTCAGGCCCGCTGCGCAATCCCCCCGGCACGCCTGGGGCTGGACAGCCGCTCCGGCTTAACCTAACACTCGACCAGAAGGCCGCGCTCGTTGCATTCCTTAAAACTCTAACTGATACCACGGTCACCACCGATCCGAAGTTCCAAGATCCGTTTGAATACGGCCATTGATTCCTACGGTGTGACAAATGTTCCCTTGCGGGCGAGCCTCACAAAGAAGCTTGTGAAGTCCATGTAGGCGATGGCGGGCTGGCCATCTGGCGCTATTTTTAGTGAGCTGTATTGCCCGACATCGCCGGCGGATTCCACGGTGGTGATGGTCCATCCTGAGTTGTTATAGCGGGCGAAACGAAGGTCCGCGCTGGCACTGCTGAAGTAGGCAAGCGATGGCTGGCCGTCTGGCCCGAAAGCGAGCGAGGTGGAACCGCCGTTAGATACGCTGCCGTCCACGGTGGTCACCGCCCACGAGGCACCATTGAAGCGTGCGAAATGGACGTTCAACGTGGAAAGGCTGAAATAACCAATCGCCGGTTGGCCGTCTGGGCCAAACGCCAGCGACGAGCTGAGTCCGGTATTGGTCGAATTATCGACAATCGTCTTCACCCAAGTGGTCCCGTTGAAGCGGGCGATTCCGAGATCGGCGTTGGTGACATTCTGATAGGCCACGGCAGGCTGGCCGTCTTGACCAAATGCCAGTGAGATGTTTCTCCTGTTAGCACCGGAAACGACTGTCGAGAAATTCCACGGGAAGTTCACCGTGGCGGCGGCGAGGAATGGAAAGTTGCTTTTGGAGTTGTGCGTTTTGGTTGGCGAGCTGGCTTGCCTGCGTTTCCAAGCCGCCGATTTTATCCCAGATTTCCTGGAGCGATTCCATGGTCGGAGCGGGAGCCGCCGGAGGTTCGAGCGGCCCTTGAGCGAGAAGCGTTCCGTGCGCTGCCACGATTGAAATGAGGAGACGGTTGAGTGTTTTCATGGTCTTGGAAGTGTGGATTCGCAATCAGAGCCGAGCGACGATGGTGTCGCTGCCGGACGAAGTTGCATCGCAGGGTAGGGGCCGCAGCAGGGTGTTTCGATGGTGGAAAACCTAGGAAAATCAGGGTTCCGAGACTAGGAGCCGTTGAGGGAGGTGGACTTTAGAATTGACCACTGAGTTCACTGATTGACTGATTTTTAAGACGGCGCATTTCACCTGCCTCACAGCTTCTTAATTTGTTAATCCGTGCAAGCAGTGGTAAAAAAAACTCGAATTGTTAATGGGTGCATTGTTGGGAAAGTCCCATTGGACTCCGCGCAACTCGGTGTCTGCATCGGTGAACTCCGGAATCTTTGCATCGGACATTTTTAAGAGGCTGTGCGGGGGGGGCGGTTAGGACAGGTGGTTCGTCAAAGGCTGCGGGCAGAATGCCCGCGCCACGGTGGCGCGGGATCAATCACCCGCAAGCAGGAACGCGCCGCAGATTCCGGCTTGTTGGCCGAGCGCGGGCGCGACGACATAGTCCGGCTCTAACACCGGCGGGAAATAGCCCCCCGCGATTTCTAATAGCTTAGCGTTGATCTTCTCATGCAAACTTTCCACCTGCGAAACGCCGCCGCCGACGATGACGCGCGCCGGGGAAACGATGGCTAACAGCGAGAGCACACCATGGGCGAGATACCATGCCTGGGTCTCC
>JAYWDF010000421.1:0-1848 GCA_043779985.1 Akkermansiaceae bacterium
AGCGCCTTGCTGAGTTCGCCAGCCTGCTCGCGGGTGCGGGTGACGACGATGCGCTTGCCAAACAGCGGTCGCTTTTCAAACCAGTTGATCTTCTTGCGCTCTTTCACCACATCGCCGATCACGGCGACGGCGGGTGAAGCGAAATTCTCGCTCTCGGCGATGTCGGCGATGGTCTTGAGCGTGCCGACGATGGTCTTTTGCGAAGCTGTCGTCGCCCACCGCGTCAGGGCGATCGGTGTCTCGGCGGCGGCTCCGTGCTCGATGAAAGCCGCGGTGATTTCCCGCAGCCTGGCAACTCCCATCAGAAAAACCTTGGTGCCCGGTGCTTTGGCGAGTTGCGCGTAGTCCACCGAACTGAAGCCCTTGGTCGGATCCTCGTGGCCGGTGAAAATGGTGAGCTGCGTGTTATGATCGCGGTGGGTGACCGGGATTCCCGCGTAGGCCGGGCCGGCGATGGCGGAGCTGATGCCGGGCACGATTTCGAAATTCACGCCCGCCGCCGCAAGCTCGGCCGCTTCCTCGCCGCCGCGGCCGAAAATCATCGGATCGCCACCTTTGAGCCGGACCACGTTTTTACCGGCTTTGGTTTTCTCGACGATGATGTCGTTGATCTGATCCTGCGGCACCGAGTGGTCCTTGGCGCGCTTGCCGACGTAGATTTTCTCACAGCCCGCCTTGGTCCAATTGAGCAGCTCGGGGCTACTAAGCGCGTCGTAAACAAGCACGTCCGCCAGCTCGATGCATTCCTTGGCGCGGAGGGTGACGAGACCGAGATCGCCGGGTCCGGCGCCGACGAGATAACAGGTGCCAGGGGTGCTCATGAGAGTGAGTTGAAAAGTTCGAGTGCGAGTGAAATCGGCTCGCTGCCGCAGGCTTCGCCGGATTTCGGGGTGCCGCCGGCATCGGGAAATACGCGGGCGTGGAGGTGAATTTCGCCGTTGGAAATTGTGGAGAAAACCCCGACCGGGGTGTGGCAGCCGCCGTCGAGCAGCCGCAGGAACTCCCGCTCGGCGGTGATCCGCAGCCATGATTCGCGGTGGCCGATGGTCTCCGCGATTACCCGGCTCTGGGCGTCGCCCGCCCGGACTTCCAGGCCGATTGCGCCTTGCCCTGCGGCGGGGAAAAAGTCCCTTTCTTCGAGCCGGGAAACGAACAACCCCGGAATTCCGCCCACAGGTTCGGCATTGCCACTCGCCGCCTGGGGCGGGATGAACCCCAGTCTGACCAAACCCGCTTCAGCGAGTAATATGGCATCGTAAGTTTTGTCTTCGGCCAATTTCCTCATTCGTGTCGGCACATTGCCGCGCAGGTCGATCACCGTGACGTCCGGCCTCAGCCATTCGATCTGTTTTGCGCGGCGCACGCTGCTGGTGCCCACTGTCGCACCCACCGGCAATGCTGCCATTCCACCCGCTTCCCGCATCACCAGCACGTCGCGGACTGGAGCCCGTTCCAGCACTGCTGCCAGGAAATAGCGATCATCCAACACGGTCGGCAGATCCTTCAAACTGTGCACCGCGATGTCGATTTCCCCGGAGTCCAGCGCCTCTTCGATTTCCTTGATGAATACGCCCTTGTCGAATGTCCCCTCGGATTTCGCCACTTCGCTCAATGCCACATCTGTCCGCCGGTCGCCGGTTGTTTTGATCACCTTGCGGACGATCTTCCGGTGAGGAAATGCCGCGGCCAAGGCGGCCTCGGTGGCCGTGGCCTGCACGAGGGCCAGCTCGCTGCCGCGGGTGCCAACGATGATGGGTGTGAGGGATTCGGCGGTCATTTCAGGTTCGTGTGAAGCAGTCCGCTTTCCATGGCCACGGATCTCCCGGCGTGCAAGCCCAAGCTTGCGAA
>JAYWDF010000422.1:0-34429 GCA_043779985.1 Akkermansiaceae bacterium
CCGCCCCCCCCCCCGCGGCACGCGCCATTACTCCGGTTCTTTCGACTTCCCTATTCCATGTTGACCGTCCTGCCCGGAATCTATCGGATATTCCGCAGCCGGGATGCCAATGAAGTCGAACTCCAAGCATTGTCCCAACTCGTCTGTCTCGGACAAAGTTGGGCCGGTCATGCCGCTGGCGATTTGGATGTTTTCATCGTCGTTGGTGGTTGGTTCAACACCCGGTAGCCGAGTAAAATGACGACCGCCGCCGCGAAAACCATCGGATAGGTGATGTCGGATTTCACGATCATCACATAGTGGATGACCCCACCAATCGCAACGTAGTAGGTCAGGCGGTGAAGCAGTGCCCAACGCTTACCTCCGAGACGCTTGATCATCGCGTTGGTGGAGGTGACGGCGAGCGGCACCATCATCAGATAGCTTGGCATCCCGATGGCGATGAACGGACGTTTGTAAACATCCGCCGCTACCGTGCCGAGATGCCAATCTCTATCAAACGCCAGATAGGTCAGCAAATGGGCGGTTCCATAGTAGAACGCGAAAAGCCCCAGCGTCCGCCTTTGCTTGAGCAGCCAGTTCCAGCCGAAGATTTTCCGCAGCGGAGTCACCATCAGCGTGACCACGAGGAAAACCAAGGTCATGACGCCGGTGCATCGGGTGACAAATTCCACCGGGTTCGCTCCCAGCTTCCCGCGCCAGGCGTCGATGCCGATGAGAACCGCGGGCAGCAGGCTGTTGACCAGAATCAGTTGCCGATGGAAGGTGGAGTCCTTGGAGAAGTTCATTGGCAGTTAGAAATTCCTTTTCAGATCCATGCCCGCATAGAGGTACGCCACCTGCTCTGCATAACCGTTGAACGGCAGAGTTTCCTGCGTTCCGCCGCTGCCTATCCGGCGTTCGCGGGCTTGCGACCAGCGCGGGTGATCAACCCCGGGATTCACGTTAGAGTAGAATCCATACTCACCCGCATTCGCAAGGTTCCAAGTGGTGGGAGGCTGGCGGTCCGTCAGCGTGATCTTCACCACCGACTTGATGCTCTTGAATCCATACTTCCACGGCACCACTAGACGGATCGGCGCGCCGTTCTGGTTGGGCAGGGTTTTTCCATACAATCCAGTTGCGAGCAAGGTGAGGGGATGCATCGCCTCGTCGAGGCGCAACCCTTCGACGTAGGGAAGATCGATACCTGCGAAACGCGAGTCCGGCATCTGCTTTACGTCATAGTAGGTCTCAAACGCGAGATGCGTCGCCTTGGACATGGGTTCCACCATTTTAAGAAGTTGTGATAGCGGAAAACCCACCCATGGAATCACCATCGACCATCCCTCGACGCACCGAAACCGATAGATGCGCTCGACCTGGTCGAATTTCAAAAACTCCGCAAGGTCGAATCGACGCGGCTTTCCCACCAATCCTCCGACCTCGACGCTCCATGGGTCCGTGATGAAGTCCTTTGCCTTAGCCGCTACCTCGGACTTGTCGGTTGAGAATTCGTAGTAGTTGTTATAACCGGCGATCTCCGAAAACGTATTCACCCGTCCGCCCAATGGAACTCCTGCGGTCAGTTGATCCTCCGCGACGGTCGTGATCGCGGCCCCTGAGTTCACCACCTCCGGCCGCGGGCTGAAAGCGCGGTAGATCCCGGCCGTCGCCAGCGCCGTTCCCGCGAGGACGGAACCCTTCATGAAGTTCCGGCGATTGAGGAATGTTTCCTCGGGCGTGATCTCATCGGACAGGGATTTCGGTTTATCGTTCATCGTTTGCCAATCACCGTCTTACCGGTGGGAAACCGCGCCACCAATGATATTCCCTGAAACTTGGGTGAAGTCAGCCTCATCCCGTTGATCACGCGCTTCAACATCGCCCTCTCGGCAAAAATTTAAAGTCTGGCGTCCCCTCTCGTCGTCGGGCGCATGGAGCCGGAAGTATTTAGATTGACGACCGGTTAATGAGAATTAATCTCAGTTGCATGAACGGTAGTCGCTCAACCTCGCCCGACCTGATGCTGTCCACTCCCCGTCAAAGATCTTGGCCCGTGGGATTGAAGGTCGCTTTGGGCCTTTCCGCGCTACTCGTGGTGGCCGTCCTCGTTTGGCAAGGAGTCACATCACAAGGCGTGCCGGACCCAGTCAGAGGATCCTCGACCCGAGTGTCAGCCCTTTTGGACATCGGAGTTCTCGTTTTTCGCGAGGGGTTGGAGTGCATTTTGGTAATCTCGGCCATCACCGCCAGCATGACCGGCGATCAAAGGGCACATCGGCGTCCTGTCGCGGTCGGTGCGGGTCTCGGCTTCGTGGGAACGTTGATCACTTGGTTCATTGCGGTCGGTATCTTGAATAATCTCGCTGACAACGTATCGGCCCTCAACCTACAAGCGGCGACCGGACTACTGGCGATTATCGTCCTGCTCGTGGTGATGAACTGGTTTTTTCATAAAATGTATTGGGGCGGTTGGATCGGACTTCACAACCGCAAGAGGAAATCGTTGCAGGGAGAGGCCGGTAGCGGCCAAATCACCGGCACACGCTTGGCTATGGGCCTCGCGCTTCTCGGCTTCAGTTCTTTCTACCGGGAAGGATTCGAAGTGGTGCTTTTCCTCCAGGGTTACCGCCTGAAACTCGGAACGGATGTGGTTGTCCTCGGCACCCTCTTCGGCGGAGTGCTGACATGCATCGTGGCGGTCCTCACTTTCGTGGCACATCGTCGGCTGCCTTATCGCAAAATGCTTGTTTGGACGGGAATCATGCTCGGGGCAGTGTTGCTGGTAATGGTCGGTGAGCAGGCACAGGAAATGCAGCTCGCCCATTGGATTCCCACGACTGAGATCCCCGCACTGGCGAAGTGGATGCCCGGATGGATGGGTCTGTGGTTCGGAATTTCTCCCACGCTGGAAACTCTGACTGCACAGGCGCTAGCGGGAGGTCTCGTGATAGGTTCCTATTTTGCCGCCTCACGCCGTTCCTCCAAGGTGCCCAACCGCAGTACTGCCAGCGTTGATGGATGTTTGGCAAACTGCAGATAAGAGATTTTTTCGGCCTCAAGAGTTCAACTCTCGGGCATCAAGGGCAAAATAGACGCAAAACTACCCTCTTTTCATTTTGATGCCGTTACTGCGCTCCACTTCTGCCTCGGACTATGTTCTTGACCGAGTCCACATCCCGCGTGAGATGCGGGAAGTGCAACGTGTGATGGCAGCTCTTCTTTTGCTGTGCTTCGGGATCATGATCCCGGCGGCAGCCGCTCCCATGCGGACATGCTTCTTGGAAAAGAAGGTGCATACTGCCGGTTTCGCCACCTACGGCGAAACATCCACAGGCAAGGTGAAATGCTGCCCGGACTGTGGCTCGACCGAAAAGGGCGATTCCTGCTGCATTGAGGTAAAGAAACTGCCGGACTCCACCAATCCAGCTCCGCCGTTTCTCCTGTTTCCCATTTCGTTTTGTTTGGCCCCTATGGACGTGTGCGTGCCGCCATGTCCAGTGACGGAATTGAAAGAGCCTTTTGTTCCTTCAGTGCCGATCCGCGGCCCCGACTTGCCCCGAGAGTGGCGAGCGCTGCTTGGAGTCTGGAACATTTGATCCGGGGTGTTGACCCCGTGTGAAGCCAACCATTGTTAGGATGGCTTTTTACGCACTGCCGCACAGGTGTGCCGCGTTCCGATCTCAGGATCGAAGTCCGTGCGAATATCTCCATCACCCAAGTTTTCATCACTCATTCCATGACATCCAGAATTCCTTTCGTCGCGCCGATGCGGCACCTGCTATTTGCGGGAACATTTCTTTCCCTCTTGGGGGCGACAGTCGCCCTCATCCATGCCGAGCCAGAACCCGTTGCGGTCACCATCAACGGTCTCGTCACTCAGGCGCTGTCCGCCAACCCTGAACTCAAGTTTTACAAAGCCGAAATCGCCGTCGCGAAGTCCAACCGCAGCGTGGCAGGCAAATTGTCGAATCCTGAACTCAGCCTGGATCTCGGTCAAAAGCGGGTGCCCTCGGGCAATGCCCAGGCGGAAGGCGTTGCCTATGCAGTGGCGCTGGCCCAGCCCATCGAGTGGCCAGGCCGCCTTGGATTGCGAAAAGCGATTGCCGATCGTGACATCGCACTTGCCGAACTTGGATTGGACCAATTCAGCGCGTTTCTCGCCGCACGGGTGAAGATCCTCGGCTACTCGTTGGCGACCCAACAGGAAAACGCCGCCGCCGCCGCCGATGTGGCGACGCGGATTACCAGCGTGAAGGAGGTAATCGTCCAGCGTGAACCGGGTGGCATTGCTCCGCTGCTGGAAACGAAAATTCTCGAAGCTTCTGAAATCACCGTGCAGCGCAAGGCCACCGAAGCGGCGGTGGAAATGCAGAAGGCCATGCTGGAACTCAACCAGCTCATGGGCCGGCGCGCCGATTCTCCGTTGCAGGTGAAACGCACCGAATACGAGAGCGCGAAGCCTGCCGCACTTGTGACGCTCCTCAACCAAGCCGCCCAAGGAAATTACGCCATCCGCGTCCGCCGTGCGGAACTGGAACAGCAGGGCTTGAAAGTCGCACTCAGCCAGAACGAGCGCTACCCCACCTTCACCGTGGGACCATCCGTTTCCCATGAGCAAGCCGGAGATAAGGAAACCGTCATCGGCCTAACACTCTCCTTGCCGCTACCCTTGTGGGACGATGGCCGTGCGGCGGTCACCACCAGCGAGGCAAGACGGATGCAGGCCGAAGCCGCGCTGCAATCGACCTTCCGCGATGTCGAACGCGAAATCACCGAGGCATGGCTCATTCTTGAAACCCAACGGAAACGACTTGATGGTTGGAAGCCCGACTCTCTCCAAACATTCGCCGAAGCGGCAAGCCTCGCCGACCGTCACTACCGCCTCGGGGCCGTGCCCATCAGCACTTACATCGAAATGCAGGATAAATACCTCGAAGCCACCGAAGCCATCAATGCCAGCCGCCTTGAGGTACTCCGCGCCTCACTGGACCTCGAACAACTCGTCGGTTCCGCCCCTGCCAAAAATTCAAACAAGTAACGCCATGAAAAATTCATCCCTAACTATTCTCGCCTGTGTGGGTCTCGGCGCCATCGCCCCCCTTGGCACCTCCTGTCAGAAGTCGGACGCCGCCACCGCCAAAGTCGTGGAAAAAGCTCCCGAAAACGGAGCCAAGTTCAAAAAGGGCGAAGGCGTCTCCCTAACCGAACAGATGAAGAAGTCCATCGGTTTTCAAACCGCCGAGGTGACCGAGGAAGAAGTGCCGTCAACCCTGACGATCGATTTCACAGCGACAGGTTCACAAGCCGCCAACGGTCCTCTCACGGCCCGACAGGCTGCCTTCGCCAAGCCAGGGATGGAAATCAAACTGGCAGGCGAGGGCCTTGCGCCGGAATTGAAAGGCGTTATCCAAAGCATCGACAAGATTCCCTTCGGCACGGCCGGTGATCTCGAAGTCACCATTTCCACCAGCCAACCGCTGCCCCAAGGCAGTAACTTCAAGGGGATCATCAACATCCCCGCGAGCGGTTCGGTTGCCGCCGTCCCCGCCGCAGCACTGTTGAAAACCGCCGAGGGCACCTTCGTCTATGCCGTGAACGGAAATTTCTACGTCCGCACTCCCGTCAAGATCGGCGCTTCCAATGACAAGCTCGTCGAAATCACCGATGGCCTCTACTCCGGCGATCAGATCGTGACCAAGCCGGTCATGTCGCTGTGGATGGCGGAGCTGCAAGTGCTCCGCGGTGGTAAAGCATGCACCTGTGGACACTAACACGTCATGCTGAATCATCTTCTCGAAGCGGTCATGCGGCAGCGCGTGGCGGTGCTGCTTGCCACGTTCGTTCTTATAGGTGTCGGGGTGTGGGCCATGCTGCGGCTGCCCATCGACGCCGTGCCTGACATCACCAATCCTCAGGTCCAGATCAACACCGCCGTGCCCGCGCTCGCGCCGGAGGAGATTGAGAAACTGGTTTCATTTCCCATCGAAAGCGAAATGGCGGGACTGCCGGACATGGTGGAACTGCGCTCGCTTTCCAAGTTCGGTCTCTCGCAGATCACGATGACCTTCAAGGATGGAGTGGATCTCTATCGAACCCGGCAACTCGTCACCGAACGGCTTCAGGGTGTCTTGGATGAACTGCCTGCCGGACTCACACCCAAGCTCGCGCCCATCGCCACCGGCCTGGGAGAAATCTTCTATTACACCCTCGATTACACGGCGGACGCCAAGGACAAGCCCGCCACCCGTGAGGCGCAGCTCATGGCGCTTTGGCAGATCCAGGAATACACGGTGAAGCCCTTGCTCCGCAGCACCCACGGCGTGGCCGAGGTCAACCGCAGCGGCGGCTACGAGCGCGAACTCATCATCCAGCCGGATCCAGTCAAGCTCGCGGCGGCGGGACTCTCGCTGGATTCCCTCGCGAAAATGGTCGAGCAAAACACGAAAAACGCTGGCGGCGGCTCCATCGAAATCGGCGGCGAGCAACTGATTGTGCGGGCTCCGACACGGGTAACCTCGGCGGAGGAAATCGCCAAGCTGCCGCTAAAATTCGGCGCAGGCGTCCGGCCCATTTTGTTGAGCGATGTCGCCACGGTTGGGATCGGTTCGTCGTTCCGCACCGGGGCCAGCACGCATGAGGGACAGGAAGCACTGGTCGGAGCCGCGATCATGCTCGCCGGGGAAAACACCCGCCTCGTCGCCCAGTCCGTTAGGGCCAAGCTGGAGGAAATCCAGGAGAAGCTTCCGGATGGCGTGAGCATCAAGCCCGTTTATGACCGTAGCGAGTTGGTCAATCGTACCATCCATACGGTCGAACGAAATCTTTTCGAAGGCGCGGTGCTTGTCGTCGTCGTTCTGTTTTTGCTGTTGGGAAATTTTCGGGCCGCATTCATCGTCGCATTGGTCATTCCGCTTTCCATGCTGTTTGCCATGACCGGAATGATCAGGCTCGGACTCTCGGGAAACCTCATGAGCCTCGGCGCGGTGGACTTCGGTCTCATCATCGACGGCGCGGTCGTCATGGTGGAAAACATCGTCCGCCATCTCGGCGAACGACAGCATGCGCTCGGGCGCAAGCTGACGAACCAAGAGCGCTCCCGCGAAGTCCTGCGTTCGGCCAAGGAGGTCGCGAATCCGATGTTCTTCGGCGTCCTCATCATCACCGTCGTCTATCTGCCGATCCTCGCGCTGCAAGGCATCGAGGGCAAAATGTTCACCCCGATGGCCGTGGTGGTCATGCTCGCGCTCGGCGGTTCGCTCGTGCTCGCCCTCACCCTCATGCCGGTCCTTTGCTCGTATCTGCTAGGGGGCAATATTCAGGAAAAGGACAACTGGCTCGTGTCACTGGTGAAGAGGCTTTATACGCCGCTCCTGAATTTCGGCCTGCGCTTCCGCTGGCTGGTGATCCTGCCGATGTTCGCGCTCTTCGGGTTTTCGCTCGTGATCTTTTCCCGCCTCGGCTCGGAATTCATCCCGCAACTCGATGAAGGGGATTTCACCCTGCAATTCATCCGCAGCAGCAGTGCGGGGCTTTCCGCCTCGGTGGAATTGCAGAAACAATCCGAGACCATTCTCCGCCGCGACTTCCCGGAAATCCGCGATGTATTTTCCCGCATCGGCACCGCCGAAGTCGCCTCCGATCCGATGGGTCCTAACGTCTCCGACACCTACGTAATGCTCCAGCCCCGCGAGTCATGGCGGAAGGTGGACGGTAAGCCAATCACCAAGGAAGCCTTGGGAAATCTGATGAGAATCCGCGTGCTCGATCAGGTGCCGGGGCAGAATCTCCTGGTCTCGCAGCCCATCCAAATGCGTTTCAACGAAATCATGGCAGGCTCCCGAGCCGACTTGCTCTGCAAGATCTACGGCGAGGACTACAACGAACTCGAAAGCCTGGCTGGCCAAGTCCGTGCGGTGCTCAACGAAATCCCGGGTGGCGCGGAAACCGAGTTCGATGCCATCGGCAAGGTCCCCATGATCGAGGTCCAGCCGGATCGCGATGCCATGCAGAAATTCAACGTCCATGCGGATGATCTGAATCGTCTGATAGAAACCGCGCTTGCCGGGGCCAACGTCGGCTCGCTCATCGAGGGCAACCGCCGCACGCCCATCATCGTGCGCCTGTCGGAGGACCGCCGTGCGGACATCCCCGCCATGGAGCGCCTGCCGCTGCGCACGGAGGAAGGCGCGCTGCTCTCGCTCGGACAAATCGCCAAGGTAAAACTCGTGGAACAGGTGAACCAGATTTCACGGGAGAACACCCAGCGCCGCGTCTCCGTGCTCATCAACGTCCGCGGACGGGATACCGCCAGCTTCGTGGAGCAAGCCGCCAAAGCGATCCATCAGCAGGTGAAATTTCCCGACGGCTATTACTTCGAGTTCGGTGGCCAGTTCAAGAACCTGAAGGAAGCGAAGGCACGTCTGACGATTGTGGTGCCGCTCGCCTTGGGGCTGATCTTCGTGCTCATCTTCCTGAGTTTCCGGTCCCTCCGGCAAGCCACCCTGATCTTCCTCTGCGTGCCGCTCGCGGTCTCCGGCGGTATCTTCGCCCTGTGGCTGCGGGCGATGCCATTTACCATTTCCGCCGCCGTCGGATTCATCGCCCTATCAGGCATCGCCGTGCTCAACGGCATCATGCTCATCAGTTTCATCAATCAGCTCCGCGAGGAAGGGAAATCGCTTCGTGATGCCGTCGTCGAAGGCACACTCACCCGTCTGCGGCCCAAGCTGATGACCGCCCTTGTCGCCTCGTTAGGCTTCCTTCCCATGGCCATCGCCACCGGTGCCGGAGCGGAAGTCCAACGCCCGATTGCCACCGTCGTCATTGGCGGCATCGTGACATCCACTTTCCTCACCCTGCTCGTCGTGCCACTGCTCTACGAATGGCTTGAGAGAAAAACCAAACCAAGAAACCAACAACCAATCGAATCATGAAAACCATCACCCGTCTCCTCACCGCCGCCGTGCTTGTCGCCTTCACCGGCAGCGCGTTCGCGGCCGCCACCGTCAAGGCCGGTCCCCGCAAGGGCCGCATCCTGGAAGTCGAAACCCAACAAGCCGAGTTCTTCATCGAGAAAGACCGCACTGTTAGTATCGCCTTTTATGATGCCGCCATGAAAGCCCAGCCCGCCGCTACGCAAGTGGTCACGGCCACCGCCGAAGCCCCGAGCGGCAAGGTGAAACTGGAGTTCGAGAAAAAGGGCGACCTCCTTGTCTCGAAAACCCCGCTGCCAGAAGGCGAGCATTATACCATCGTGGTCCAGGTAAAAGCCGCCGCCGATGCGAAAGCCAAAAACTTCCGCATCCCGATGGACCTCGCGGAATGTGGCAAATGCCACAACCCCGAGTATGCTTGTATTTGCGACGAGTGAGTGTTGGCGTTCAAGGATTCAAACCAAGCCGCGCATGAATGAACCCCACGATTCACATTCGAGGAAGTTTCTTCAAAAGGCGGGTGAACTCCCTTCTATCCACTTCAAGTTTCGAGCGTTCAGACACCTGTCCAACAAATCATGCACTGTTGGACAGGTGGCGGAAACCCACGGGCCGGATTATTGATCCATCCACGGGCAGCACGACATGCGGGATGGTTGCGGCGCCTTCGCACCCGCCGAGGCCGGTGTCGGCATCATCGGACACATCATCATGCCTTTCATATCCTTCCCGGTCAACGTGTGCATGGACTGACAAAAGCCAGCCATGGTGTTCGGGGTGGAGGCGATGGGTTGCAAGGCGGCAAGCTGTTCGGCAGTTAGCTTTGCTTTTACCTGCTCTTGGGATGATGCCACGATTGCTTCAAAGTCCTTGATCTGCTCGGGGGTCAGCTTCAGTTCTTGGCTCATTGCAAGCACGGCGGCTGGGTCATAGGCAGAGATCTGTGCGTTTCCCATGAGCTGACAGCGGGTCATCATGGCTTCCGACATTCCCATTTTTTTCATCATGTCCCGGCACTGTTGAGGCGACATGTTCATCATGTCCATGCCCATCATCTTATGGGATGGAGGATTCGCAGGCTGGGAATCGGCAGGAGTTTGAGCAATCAGGGAACTCAAACCGAAGCTTAACGCGATACCGATGCTTCCGACAGCGGCGATAATTGTTTTTGTTTTCATGGTCTTTCGTAGTTTGTTTTTTACTAACTCATCCTTTACCTCATTAGTTGCAGTTTCCACCGCGCCACGCTCCATATCCGTGCCGGTCATAATAATCACAGTAGCGATGTTTGGTCACCCATGGACAGTTCGGCCCGTGTTCCGGGCAGACCCAACCCTTGGGCGGCGATTGATTCCAGCCGGCAACGGATTGTGAGTTGTTGGCGGGGGAATTGCATGAGGCCATTCCGGCTGTCACGAGTATCAACAGTAGCAATGATGTGGTGGAGGCTTGCATTGACTTCAGCTTTGGTTGAGTTTCACATGCAATCTACCTCCTCCCGAGGTTCTCAGCCACGCATTTCAAGGCATAAGCTCCGCATGAACTGCGAAAAAATGCATCGCGAAGTGTATCGCAAAGAGCCCATGAAATGAATTCAAGGGTTTAAGCGGGGGGCGGGTTATTACGGTTGAAGCCGATGATCCAAGTTTCCAAGGAGCGATTGAGTCGTTCAATGGGGACGCTCGGCAGTAACCAATAACCATCGAAAAACCATGAAAACCACAATGAAAGTCACCGCGATTGTCTCTCTCCTTACCTTGGGTTTTGCCTCCCCGTCATGGGCGCATTCTCCCCGTGGCAAGCTGAGCTTCGAACCAAACGGGGACATGATCCCATCCAACTATCGGGCAGGCTCAAGCCACTCCGATCATGTTTGGTTCAGGCAGGTCGGTCCTCGTGGCAAGATGTGATGAACATCGGTGGTCCGGGCATGCCACACGCCCGGACCATCTAATCGCTATCGCCCGGTGCCAATCGGCCACCGGGCGATTTTGTATTGGGCAGACGATGGAAACCAAGATTTCGCTCTGGCCGGATGGAAAAACTTCGAAAGTCCCCGATTACTATATCGAAGAAGCATAGAACGAAAACCCCCGGGTTTGGTCCTACCCGGACGTTTTGAAGATTGTGTGCCGAGGACTATTTGGCTTCGAGTTTTTTGAGATACTTCGCGGGGTCCTTCTCGAACTTCGGCTTGCACTTCTCACAACACAGTTTGATTTCCTTGCCCTCATGAACGAAGACGACCGGCTCGCCCATGGAGTCGAGCTTCTTGTCGGAGACGATGCAGGTATCGAGTTTGTAAGGTCGCACAGCTTCCTTCTTCTCCTCCACCTTCACTTTCTTGGCAGGTGGCTTGGCCTCCTCCGCGATGGCGGAGGTTGCTGCAAATGAGGCAACCGTGGCGAACAGGCCGGCGGCGATAACGTTTTGGATTTTCATAGGTGGTATTGGTTTTTAGTTGGGAAGTACAAGGAAAATTTCCGTGTTCAAAGAGTTGATTCCCGGAGGCAGCCGAAACCCTTCAACTATTTTCAGATTTTCTGAAAAATCAGCCGGTCACTCATGAAACAAATTCGTGAAGCCGCTCCTTGAGGATCTGCCGTGCCCGGTAGATCCGTGTTTCCACCGCCTTCGGACTGCATTGGGAAATCCCGGCGATCTCCGTGTAACCCAATCCCTCATAGATGAACAAGGTCATCGCTTCCCGCAGGTCCGGGGGCAAGCAGAGGAACGCCTCATGCACGGCGCGGAATTTCTCGGCGGACCTGGCGGCTTCATCCGGCGTTGGTTTCGGGTCCGCAATATCGGGGAGGACCGAAGTTCCGTCATCTTCCACGGCGTCCATCGAAACCGTCGGGTGGCGCATCTTCCAGCGGGCGTTATTCCTCGCGAGATTCGAGGCGATGGCGAATAGATAGGTGCTGAAATTCCCGCTGGGCCGGTAACGTTCCCTTGCCTGATAGAGACGCACAAAGGTTTCCTGGCCGAGATCCAAGGCGGCTTCGCGCTGCCCCGTCATTTTGTAGAGGAACGCGGCAACGCGCTCGCTCCAGCGGTCCATCAGTTCATTCAGGGCCAGATCGTCGCCGGCGGCCAGCCGCGACATGAGTTCGGAATCGGGGGTATCCATACCGTCAGCTCCCTAGCGGAAGTTTGAACCTCCTGTATTGTTAGAAGTAAACTCCGGAGCAAAGGGCAACGCACGCGACGGCTGTGAAGCCACGGTGAAAAGCGTCGCGGCGCAATTGAGGAAGTTGGGTTTCATCTTTTCAGGTTCGGTTGGGTTTCGTGACTGGAACGCTCCGGATAGCTGAAGATCCGGGAGGTGACTCAATTCACTTCTCCTCCCGGATTTCAGGTGTCTTTGTCAGCCCGCTCAGTTTGCCTTCATGGCCGCGTGCTCTGCGGCGGTCATTCCGGGCATGGAACTGGAGCCCGAGGACGCGGCCTGTCCCCCACTGTGACAACAGGATGAGGAACCGGTCCCCCACGAGGATAACAGAATTGCGGCGGTGGCGGCGGTGACGAGGATTCTGGATGCTTTCATTGCTTGTATTGGCTTCTAATCGTTGGTGTTTGTTGTTTTTTCCCAGGAGAATTGAGGATCAATCGGCAGTGTCGGAGTGGAGTGATCCATGGAGAGTGCCGTTTCTAAACTCGCGGCCACGTAGCCACAGGAAAATCACGGGGGTGACGATGAGGATATGGATGAGGCTGGAAATCATCCCGCCGATCACTGGTGTGGCTAACGGCTTCATGATTTCCGCACCCTGGCGGTGACTCCACATGATCGGCAACAGGCTGGCGACGATGGTGGCGACGGTCATCACCTTCGGCCGCAGCCGGAGGCGGGCACCGTCTTTCACGGCCTGGACAAGGTCTTCGTAGGTGAATGCCGCGCCTTTTTCCGCGAGGCGGGCTTTAACGGTTTCCTCCAGATAGACGACCATGACGACGCCGGTTTGCACAGCGGTGCCGAACAACGCGATGTAGCCGACCCAGACGGCTCCGTTGAAATTGTAGCCTAGCAGTTTCTGTAACAGCACGCCGCCACTGAGGGCGAAGGGCACGGCGAGCATCACGTGGGCCGCTTCCAGCGCGCTGTGATAGACGAAGTAGAGCAGGATGAAAATCACCATCAAGACGAGCGGGAAAACGAGTTCCATCGTCTTGACGAAGCGCCGCTGGTTTTCGAATTCTCCGGTCATCTTGTAGGTCATGCCTTCCATGTCGATGGTCTTGAGCTTCTGCTCCACTTCCTCGACGAAGCCGCCAAGGTCGCGGTCCTGGACGTTCGCTTGGACGTAGGAACGCAGCAGGCCGTTTTCCGAAGCGATCTCATTGGCTCCGATCTCGCGGGTGATCTTCGCAACCATACCTAACGGGATGTAAGGGACAGTTCCACCATCCGCCGTGGGAGCCGCGCTGGCGGCAGCGGCGGCTCCCCCACCCATGCCGCCGCCCATTCCACCGGATGGAGCTGCCGGAGCCCCGCCCATGCCGGGCTTGGCTGCTACGAGGATGCGGCTGAGTTTCTCGATGTCGTCGCGTTCGCCGCGCTCGACCCTGATCTGGATCGGGAAACGCTCACGGCCTTCGATGGTGGTGCTGACGTTTTTCCCGCCGATGGAAATCTCCACCGCATCCAGCACATCCTTCGCGCTGAGTCCGTAGCGGGCCATCGCCTGGCGATCGACCTTGATGTTCAGATAGGGTTTTCCTTGGACCCGCGAGGCGGATACTCCGGCGGCTCCGTCGATGCCGTGGACGAGCTTTTCGATCTCGAATGCCTTGCGCTGGATCTTGTCGAGATTGTCGCCGTAGATCTTGATGCCGACCTGCGCACGAATGCCGGTGTAGAGCATGAGGATGCGGTTCTCGATGGGCTGGAGGAACGCGGGCACATAGCCGGGAACTTGCTTCATTTTTTCCGTTAGCTCGGTCTTGAGCTTTTCCACGGTCATCCCTTCGCGCCATGCCGGGTTGCGCTTCACGCTGAAACGGCCGTCCGGGATGTATTCCGGCTTGAGCATGATGGTGGTTTCCAACATCTCCGTCGGCGCAGGGTCGGTGGCGGTTTCGAAGCGCCCGAGTTTCCCGGCCACGCTGGCGACTTCCGGAGTCTCGCTGATCACCCTGTCCTGCCACGACATGACGCGCTGGATTTCCTTGAACCCGGTTTTCGGGATCATCACCGGCATATAAAGCAGGCTGCCTTCGTTGAGCGGCGGCATGAATTCCTTGCCAAAGCCGGTCACCCAATCCGCAGTCCGCGGGTAGCCGTGGTCCCGCACCGATTTCACGAATCCACGGGGCAAGCCAAAGGCGGTTAGCAAGGCGGTGGAGAGGATAACGAATGCCAATCCTACGACCGTCTTGCGATGGTTAAGCGCCCAGTTCAGCGTTGGTTCGTAGAGCTTCAACAGGAATTTCATGACGATGTTCCTGTCCTCGGAATGAAACGGACCGCGAACCAGCAGCGAGCAAAGCACCGGCACCAACGTGACGGCTAACAAGGTGGAGCCGATCATCGCGAAGGTCTTGGTGAAGGCCAGCGGATGGAAGAGCTTTCCTTCCTGTCCGGAAAGCGCGAACACCGGAACAAAGGCGAGGATGATGATCGCCATGGCGAAGAAGATCGGCCTGCCAACTTGCTTGCAGGCAACGAGTGTCACTGCCCAGGTTTCCTTGTGGGTAAGTGCTTTGCCTTTTTTGTCCTCCGCTTTTTCACAATGTCGCAGGACGTTTTCCGTGACGACGATGGCAGCATCCACCAGCACGCCGATGGCAATGGCGATGCCGGTGAGTGACATGATGTTGCTGGTGATTCCGAACTGCTTCATCAGCATGAACGAGATCAGGATCGAGATTGGCAATGGCAGCGTGACAATGAGGATGCTGCGGAAGTGCCACAGGAAAATGATGTGGGCGAGAGTCACCAGAATGATTTCCTCGATCAGCGCGTGCTTGAGCGTGTCGATCGTATTGTCGATGAGTTCGCTCCGGTCGTAAAACGACTTGATCGTGATGCCAGGCGGGAGACTGGGAGCGATCTGGGCGATCTTTTCCTTCACGCGCTCAATGACTGCTTTGGCATTTTCGCCGGTGCGCATGACGACGGTGCCGCCGACGGCTTCGTGGCCGTTGAGGTCGAGCGCACCGCGCCGAAAATCCCCGCCGATCTGGACGGTGGCAATGTCCTTCAGATAGATCGGTGTGCCGCCCACGGCCTTGATAGTGACCAGTTCGAGATCCTCCGGACTGGTGACGAGACCGATGCCGCGTAGGACGAATTCCGCTCCGTTTTCCTCCACAGTCTTGCCGCCGACATTGAGGTTGGCGTTTTGGACGGCAGTCATCACTTCCATCATGGTCACGTTTGCGGCACGCATCTTCGTCGATGAGAGTTCGATCTGATACTGCTTCACAAATCCGCCGATACTCGCGACCTCCGCGACGCCTTGAACGCTGGCGAGCTGATAGCGGATATACCAATCCTGGACGGATCGAAGTTTTGCCAGATCATAGCCGCCGTTTTCAGCCTTCGTGGGATCGACGGCGAGGTAGTATTGATAGACCCAGCCGAGGCCGGAGGCATCAGGCCCAAGTTGCGGAGTCACGCCTTGGGGCATGGAACTCTGGAGGAAATTCAGCCGCTCCAGCACCCGCGTCCGTGCAAAGTAGGTGTCCACACCTTCCTCGAAAATGATCGTGCTCAGCGAGAAGCCGAACATCGAGGTGGCGCGGACTTCCTTCACTCCGGAGAGACCTTGCAAACCGGTGGTGAGCGGATAGGTCAACTGATCCTCGACTTCCTGCGGGCTGCGCCCGGCCCACTCGGCATAGACCTGCACCTGGTTTTCCGTCAGATCCGGAATGGCATCGACGGGTGTCAGGTAAACGGCCCTGACTCCCAGTGCGACGAGCAATAGTGTGGCGCTGGCGACTAGGAACCGGTTTTTCAGACTCCATTCGATGATGTGTTCAATCACGGTTTGATCTCCTTTCCGCAGTCTTGCATCTCAGTGCCGAAGAACGGATTGCCATTGGCGCGTCCGCCGGTCTGGATCCAGTGGACTTTCTTAGGAGCACCCGGGATTGCCTGATCAGTCATTGGGCACTCCCAGATTTGCATTTCGGGGAAACCCTTCGTCTTTCGCATCGGCTCTAACACGGCGGTGCCGGCCATCGTGAACTTCAGGAAGGCGGCGCGTGCCGATTTCAGATCCTCGAAGTCGTGGAAATTTCCGGTGTTGCCAAGCGCCTCCAGTTTTCCCTTCGCTCCCGGCAGATCGGCGAGGGCTTTGGTCAGCCCGGCGGTTTTCATCATGGCGGGTTCGCTGGCCTTGGTGAAGGCGGCGAGATCATCGGTGGCGAGCGCAGCCGCCATGACATCGGCCACTTGGATGAAATCGCGGATGGCGGCTTGCTGTGTTTCTGTCAGCGCTTGATTCATTGGCGCGCTGACAGACGGCATGAACGAGCGGTTCAACTCTGCTTGGCCGTCAATGAGAAGGTTTCCGTTAGTAACGACTTGATCCCCTGCTTTCACCCCGGAAAGAATTTCGACCAACGAGTCACCGCGCCGCCCGATGGTCACTGGAGTTTGCGCGTAGGCACCGCCGCCTTGGTCAATGTAAACGACAGCATCCGGTCCGGTCTGTATGATGGCGGAGCGCGGAATCGTCAGGCTGGCAGGTGTATCCACTTGCACCGAACCGCTGGCGTAAAGCTTGTGAAGAAGCTCGCGCCGGCCATCGACCATGGGATTTTTCAGTTCCACGCGGACCTTGGTGGAACGGGAGGCTTCGTCGAAATTCGGATCAATGAACGCGATTTTCCCTTCAAAGGTGCGTCCGGGTTTCGAGGGAGTCGTGACGGTCACGGTTTGGCCGATTTCGATCCATGGCAGGTCCTGCTCGTAAGCTTGAAATTGGAACCACATGACGGAGAAGTCGGCGATTTCGAAAAGCTTCTCACCGGCTTTCACATACTGGCCTTCATAAACATTGTGCTCCACCACCGTGCCGGAAAGTGTTGCGAGGATTTCGCTGTCCAACGAGTCGGCGGGCTTGTCAGGAAGAACTTCAATCTGCTCTGCCGTTAGGCCCATCTGCCGTAAACGGAGCGCGGTGTTTTTCTTCAATTCACCGCTGAGCTGGCGGTATTCGCGCTCCGCCTGTAGGAGTTCGGGACTGTAGAGTTGTGCCAGCGGCGCACCGGCGGTGACCTGGGCTCCATGATGATTGGCGAAAAGCTTGTCCACACGCCCATCGACATAAGCACTGATGATACGGTGGCGGCGCTCGTCATCCTCGATCATACCGGCAACTTGCACCTTGCGGTCGAGCGGCTGGATTTTAGCCTCTGCGGTCTGGACGTTGACGACCTGGATCTGGCTTTGCGTGAGTCCCACGACGTTTTCTCCGCCGGTGGCATCAAGGCCTTTTTCACCCGCATAAATCGGGGTGAGTTCCATGCCGCAGATGGTGCAACGGCCAGGCTTTTCGCTCTTGATCCAAGGATGCATCGCACACTGGTATGAAAGCGGTTTGCGTTCGGCCGTAGTGGTCGAAGGGGCTGGAGGAATCCGGTTGTTGAAAAACCACATGCCACCGGCTGCAAGTACGGCAGTGATGAGAACGATGAGAAATGTTTTCATGATTTATTGGCGATGGTCAGGGACGAGCAGGTTGAGTTCTTCAAACGCCGCCTGCTGCATGGCGATGAGGCGGCGTTGTTCGATGCGGATGGAAAAAAGCTGGCGGTTGGAATCGAGGAGATCGGTGAGCGTGGACTTGGAGCTGATCCACGCACCTTCCACGGCTTGTGTGGCCTGAAGTGATCGCTGATAGATTTCACCGGAATAGGCACGGGCTTGGGCGGCGGCGTTGGCCGCGTCGGCCACGGTGGCAAGGACGGCGGAGGCGACTTCCAGACGAACCGATTCAATGTCTTTAGCGGCGGCCTTTTCACGGAGTTGCGAGGCTTGGATTTTTGCGTCGTAGGAAGTGCTGTTGAAATAAGGGAGGCTCATTTTCAACCCGACGGAAGCACTCCGGAAATCACCGCCTGAATAGAGGTCGGTCTCGACGGCGACAGAGATCTGCGGCTGGCGCTCCTTTTGAGCGATCTGTGTTTCGGCGGACGATGCGGAGGCCATTTCCTTCATCGAACGAACCTTGGGATTGACCCTCGGAACACGTGCGATTTCGACGTTTGCCACAGGCACGGGCAGTGGATCAGCCGGAAGTTGCAGGGTGGGCCAGGGTGATTCCAGCGGGCGGCCGAGTCGCAGATTCAGACTGCGTGACAGGCTATCACGGGTGCGGCGGGCGGCTTCGAGAATCTGGGTTTCACGGGCAAGTTCGCTTTCCAGGCGGAGGGCATCGACGCTGGTGGAGCCGGGGTTAACCGCCATCTGCCGGGCATTTACGGCCATTGTATTGAGCCACTGGATCTGACCCGCTTGGAGAGAGATCGATTCATCGGAGAGAGCCAATTCGATGGCACCCTTCGCTGCCGCCGTTCCGACTTCGAGTGTCGATGAGCGAGAGTTTTCCAATCCGGCACGCCGCAGCGCTTCGGCTTTTGCGAGATTCGCGGCGAACAATCCGGGCTTCGGTAGCGGTTGCTCAAAACCCAGGCGAACATCGCCGTCATCACGGCGCGTGGCTTTGTCGGCCGCCATCAACGAGAGGCCGACCATCGGATCGTCCCACAACCGGACGCCCCGGATGTCGCTATCGGCGGCGGCGGCGAGAAGTTTGGCGGAGCTGGCCGCTGGATGATTGCGCGAAGCCTCGGCTCGCAAGGAGGAGAGAAATTTCCCGTCAACAAGACGGGCTTCCTGCGCATGGAGCAGGCTCGCGGCCACGAGGAGACCGGATAGAATGGTGGATGAAATATTCATAAGTCATGTGAGTCATTGGAAGGAATTTCCAAGCGCTTGATCGCTAGCAGCCGAAACGGTGGCCGCCATGGATGGGCGCAGTACGCCTGTTATGGCGCGGACTCAGATGACGAAACAGCAGAAGGCCACGGACAGCGGCACTCCTGAATAACCATTCCGGATTTCCAATGCGGATGCGGTGGCAAGCACAGTATCGGCGGGAGGAACAATCAAAGCATCGAGACGGGGTGTCTCGGGAGCTTTTGAAAATAAAAATTTCAAATCAACCGATTCTGGAATCAGCGGAGTTGGCTTCTGCTTTTGATTGCTGCCCTTCACACAAGGGCAGGATTTCATGTCCTTGCAGCAATCCATCCGTTGCGCGGAAGTGGCGCAGGGTTTCGCTGTTTCACCAGCCAAGCACGATGGTACCTGAGAGAGCTGGATGACCAGCCCTAGGAGGAGCGCGATGACTGACTTGATGACCATTGTGATGGTGGGAGTAATTCTTGTGCTAGAGTATTTCAAAATCGCTGCCAATCCGCCACCCAAAAAATGGCCGGCTACAAAGGTGATAACCCGGCATCTTCAGAAACCCTGGAAACATTCCGAAAAAGGCGCGGCGCGGACCGCATGGTTTTTCCAGCCGCATCATCGGTCGCCCGTTGCTCCGGATTTACTGGGATCACACTCAAGAGCGAATGGCAACATCGCCTCCAGGTAGCGGGATGCCTGATCCTTATCGAGGATCGCCGCAGTTTCGTATATATGCCTGATCATCTCCTGCTGGCATTGGCTCCGGGTTTCCGAGTGCTCGCGGATTGCGGCTCCCAGTTCCGGACTCATTTCCCGGCTTCCCTTCGCCGCAACACTGACCTTCTCGCCGGCTGCGGCGATCCGGCGGCACATTTCCGTGCACTTCGGGAGATAGGCGGTGTGAAGAGCCGTTACTTTTTCAAGCTGCCCGTCGGTGAGTTTCAATTCCGTCCGCACCCAGGCAAGTTCCGGCAGACAGTCTCGCAACAGTGCCTGACGTTCCGCCATCTTGTGCGAACGCATCAGGCAAAATGACGCCACTCCGGCCATCAGGATGATCCCGAGAAAAATCAGTCCCTTTTTCATTTTTGGGGATTCTGGATGAACGGGCTGATCGAGTTGGCGTAAGCCATCCGGTCACTTGTTGAATCAGGCGTGCTGGATGCTCCCAACCACAACCCCATCGCGATGATGGCGGCTAGTCCAGACGCTGCGCTCCAAGGACATGTCAAAGCATCCAGAAACGCATGGAACCAGGCAAAGCCCGGTTTGGTCTCCAACCGTGCGGTTTCCACACGGTGCCAGACTCCTTGACGAAATGAGGCCGGCAAAGGGAAGTCCCTGTTTGCCGTTCTCAACAGGTCATCGAATTCCGAATCGTTCATGATTGTGAATGTAGGGTCGCCTCGACGACCGGGTTGTCACGCGTGTAATCCTTTGCGGCAGACCGAAACTTGATTTGCAGTAGGGAGGGTGCATTTCTTATCGCAAGTGACGACAGTTTTAAAGCCCGGTTGCGCGGCACGGCCTCCGGCAAAACCATTCGGCACCGTCTTTTTAGCACAGCAGGAATCCGCCTTACAGCGTTCGTTCAGCACGAATTGCGTGTGAGTGCTCGAACTCGGCTTGGATAGATAACGTGAGATGGCTTGGGAAGCGGCAGGGTCAGCCAAAGCCACCGACGACAGGGACGCGATGGCGAAGAGGCCTATGGCGAGATTAAGGAATATAGTTTTCATATTCTTATTCTAAGTTCTAGTTCGTGTTGATTGGAACGTTTGGTTTCTGAGTTCCACAAGGTAAAACACCGGTCCTTGGTGAAACCCTTGGAAGAATTGCCAAGGCCGCGCTGTCCTCCAGTTCAAGAGTATAGTGGACACGAAAGTGCCCAGGTTGACCGGCAAGGGAATTGAAAATCACCCTAATTCTTCGGCCGCAGCGTGCTCAATTTCTATTTTGATACAACCCGCTCGGCCATGAGCATGAGGACCGGGATTTTCACCCGATGGCGGACTTTGTCGGCCGTGTTCCCGAAGATCAAATCGCCAATCAGCTTGTGACCGTGGGTGGCCATGGCAATGAGATCGACGCCGCGCTCGATGGCCAGCTTGACGATTTCATCGGCGGGCTCACCCAGCGCGAGAACGGCATCGCAATCGAAGCCCTCTGAGCTGAGTTCCTCAACGCGGCGTTCGAGGTAGGCGCGGTCTTCGCGCATCTCTTCGCTCTCCTGAAGTCCTAACACGTCGAAGTTCCGCGCAGCCCAGCCATCGGCGACGTGGATCAGCAACAGCCGCGCACCGGTCAATTTGGCCAGCTTGCGGACATGGATAAGGATGGACGCATCGGCCCAATCGTTTTCCAGAGGAATGAGAATGTGTTGGTACATCGGGTCACTCAGAGGGTGGGAAATCCGACAAAATCATACACCCGGTTCATGATTTGCGCGGGAACAAAGGTATCGAGCAGCAATTTCACGTTCAGCACGATGATGATGATGGTGGTGCTCCAGCCGAGGATTTTGATCCAAAGCGGATTGACGAACTGGCCCATCTTCGCCTTTTCGCCGGTGAAACGCATGAGCGGCCAGACCGCAAAACCGAGCTGCATGCTGAGGACCACCTGGCTACCGATGAGAAGTTCCGTCGTTTTACCTTCGCCAAAAATCACGATGATCACCACCGCAGGAATCACCGCCAGACCGCGGGTGATGATGCGGCGCAACCAGGGACGAACGCGGATATTGATGAAGCCCTCCATCACAATCTGTCCCGCCAGCGTGCCGGTGAGGGTGGAATTCTGCCCGGAGGCAAGCAGGGCGATGGCGAACAACGCGCTGGCACCAGCAACCCCAAGCACGGGAGTCAGAAGTTTATATGCATCTTGAATGGCGGCCACATCCTCGTGACCCGACCAGTGAAATGCCGAAGCGGCAAGGATGAGAATGCCACCATTGATGAAGAGCGCGAACATCAGCGCGACCGTGGAATCGATGGTGCCAAACTTGATGGCTTCGCGTTTCCCGTCGGTAGTTTGATCGAACCGCCGTGTCTGGACGATGGATGAATGCAGGTAGAGATTGTGCGGCATCACCGTCGCGCCCAGAATACCGATGGCGATATAGAGCATCTGGGGATTTTTCAAAATCTCAGCGCTCGGAGCAAAGCCATGAACAATCCCTCCCATGTTAGGCTTCGAAAAAATCAACTCCGCCGCGAAGCAGCCTCCGATGGTGAGGATCAAGGTGATCACCAACGCCTCGACGTAGCGGAAACCCTTTTGTTGCAAAAACAATACCGCCAATACATCGGCGCACGTGATGATGCAGCCCCACGCCAGCGGGATGCCGAACAAGAGCTGCAACCCGATTGCAGAGCCGACCACTTCCGCCAGATCGCAGGCGGCGATGGCCACTTCGCAGAGCACCCAGAGGAACCAGACCGTGGGTTTGGAATAATGATCGCGGCAGGCTTGAGCGAGATCCCGACCCGTGGCGACCCCCAGCTTGATGCAGAGATGCTGAAGGAGAATCGCCATCAGATTGGAAATCATGATGACCGAAAGGAGCGTGTACCCGAACCTCGCCCCGCCAGCCAGATCGGTGGCCCAATTTCCCGGGTCCATGTAGCCGACCGCAACGAGGAAACCCGGTCCCGAGAACGCCAGCAACTTTCGCCAGAACGATGCGCCGGCCGGGATCGTGATGCTTCGATGGACCTCCGGAAGGGACACCGTGCCCTCCCGGCGGACCCAGCCAGGGCCGATTGTTTGTGGAACTTGTGGATCGAGAGAATTCATGGGAGCCGCTTGAGGGATATCCACGATTTACTTGCGCAGGGTATTAGTCGCAACAATATAATTTAGGTTTGGCTAAGTTGTGACCGCTAACACGTTGCTCCGACCGCCGCGTCGATGCCCGAGGTTCAATTCCCGAGGGGCAATGGTCGGCATATTCGACCGGGATGATCGCGGTTCCCGGCATCCCTGGTGGGGGCCTTCCAGCTAATGCTCCTCAACGCCGTGTTGATGCCATAGGTGCCTTTGTTGTCGTTCCAGGGGCGACGGTGGGCGGGGTTAACCTCGATGACTTTATCCAAACGGCTGCACGGTGCTGAGCGCCTCTTACGCGATGTTGGATTCGAAGGGGCTCCGCCAGGGGCGCTGGTGGAAAACAGATCGCCGCCGAGGAGGGCGGTGATGCCCTTGCATAAGCGTGGTGCTAAACGGCAAGCCTATGAATTTGCTGCGGGGGTAGCATAGCGGAGCCGTCCGCGGCGGCCAGACTTCACGAGGGCATAATTGGTAGCAGTGATAATCCGTCAGGCTGTGACTGCTATACTACGCTCCGGCCAGAATCTTCAGATGGGGGTAGGGCGACGTTAGGTTTTATGGTGAGTGAGACGAGTCGAAAATCGGAGCGAGGATGGTATTGAATATGGCCCGGCTTGCAGCCTCCACGTGTAGCTTCACTTCTTGCCATGGATCTTTTTCGCAGCGTGGCGATGTCCGAGTAGCCACGTACCCGAACAGGTCCGGAACAGAGAGGCTGTGTTTTTGGTCGAAGAATGAAGGCCCCTTGTGGATCATGGCCAAGGCCTCCTTCGATAGAAACTTTGGTTTCCAGAGTGGAATTGGGGGAATAGTTTGAAGTCCGATTAATGGCGAGGCATTAGGATCGGCCGTCCACGATCGGAACAAACTTCGCGTGATTGACATTCCTATATCGCGGAAATCCTTGCAGGACGATACGGCGGCGAAATAGTTTGGGAGGCCGTTTTGAATGGGCAATAGTGCAGCGCTAGAAGTGGCGCTCGCCAGTCCGCAATACTCCAAGACATCAAACATCGGATCGGAAATATTGAAACCGGTTTTGGTGTCAATGATCAGGAATTTGTTCATCGAGCGTGCTTCTGTAATAATTGGGATCAGGCAGCCGAGATTCTCAATTCCACTTTGGCCGGGAGTTGAGGCGTCGGGAACCGGGAGTCGTCTGAGATCGGAACCGATTTCTGGATACCTGCGATCTTGGTCGAAGGTGGCAAGAATCGCGGGAATGCCCGACAGTTTGCACGCCAGGTAAGTTTCCCAAGCAAAGAGGGATCCTCCGTATCCACCGCGAGGGTTGGTCACGATGGCGATGTGAAGTCCGGGATGGAGTTTGTTGTTCATGTGATGAGTTGGTGTATTCAGAGGTTTATTAATCTGGATGTGTAGGGATCATTGACGGGTGAGATTGCACCCATGCTGGTTTTTGGGAACTCATTGGAGCGTTGGGGGGGCTTCACCCGCCTCAGACACTTGGTGCGAGGGCTTTGATGAGGAATTCGTGTTGGTTGGCAGGCATGACTTCAATGAGCCGCAACAGAGATTCCGGAGGAATCACCAGTTTATGATGATGAGACAGCCGTTCGAAGATCGAAGCGAAGCTGTTATTATGGGAAGCAAGCCACTCGGATGAATGGCTTTCCAACGACGTTAACAGCTCTTCGTGCATGTCGGGGTCGGGAACTCCAAATTTTGCTTGCCAACAACACGCGTAACTTCGAGCGAGCAAAATTGCCTGTTCGAGCGGCGGCAGTTTCCCTCGTGCGAAAAACGCGGAAGAAGGGGCCGCCGCGGCGCACAGCCGCAACATGTCGTGCGGGATTTTGCCAGCGGCGTGCTCCAGGATGACCGAAGGGTGATTGATCAAGGCGTCAGCAAGCTGCGACGTGGTCAAGCACTCGAATGCGAACTGTATAGCCACCGCGGGGCAGGCGAGTATGCAGCTTTCCAATTGAATTTCAGAAAGCCTGAGTTTTAGATGCTCGAGCACCGTCGCCGGGGATTGTCTAACCCAGAAAGCGATTTCCTCGTCGGTTAGGCTCCAGGGCGCAAACTTGAGCAAGGCTTCCGGGGTCTTGGCCCGCCACAGGTCGATCTGCCTCGCAACGATGTGCCCCAACCAATCGGGATGAGCATCCGCCATGAAATCGCGGAGCCTCTCATCGTCTAACTGCGGATTGGAATCGTTACGTCCCTGGACCTCTAGCAGGTTCATCCATTCGTTGCCGGTTGCTGGCTCGCGATCAGGCAAGTCGAGGAGCTGCGGCCGGAAGTCTTCGTCGATCCGGAAAAACTTCCATGAGAAAGCGCGACGGCCGCGAACCATCTCCTTGATCACTACCAAGTCCCGCCGTTGGACATGAATGAGTAGTGCATGGAGCAGGCCAGCTTCGGGACCTAAGGCCAGTCCGTGGGCGAGAAATCCGTCTTTGCAGGCATGGGAACATAGCGTTGCTATGACTGGTTTGTTCTTCGAATTGTAGGGTAAGCGCGATTCGAAAGCGATCCGGGCGGTTTGTTTATCCAGTTGTTTTAATGTATACTTCATGTTTTGGTGTGTCTGTGTGTGACTAGGGAAAAAATCAAAAAAGGTGGTTTGTTCGGACAGTTATCCATATGCGCGGGTAGTTCTTCGGCAGAGCACCGAGAGCAGCCCGTCGGGCATCCGCGGCAAGTCGGAATTTGGTTGCTATGCGAAACCTTGGTGGGTCGGAATAAGGCAATATTGTTGGGTCTCTTCTCTTCTTCTGCCGGTCTTCCCCATCTTCCGCCCCACCTCGAAATCGGAGCCGATGGAGCGCAAGCGCCACCGAGCCAGGATTTCACTCATGCAGTCTGCTGGATCGAGCCCGCCCGCCAAATCCCACAGAGGGCCGGCAAAGCGAAGCGCCAGAAAGGCCATCGGCCGCCTCTTCTCGGAAAGGGGGGAATGCAAACATTCCCCCCTGCCCGTCGGCGAGACCGGGGACGCAATGTCAAGGGAGGGGAATCACCCGGTTTGCAGCACCGCGAAAACCGGGGAAACCCTTGACAGCGCGAGGGGCGGCGCCCCTTAGCAGATCGGTTAGTCTCTGAAGAGCTCCCCAATTCCGAACCGACGTGAAGCTCATCATCGTGGCGGAAAGATCCGGGCTGATGGAGGCGAGCGCCGGAAGTCCAGTCGGGCCGCGACGGCTGGGAGAGGTGGAGGACTGAGACCGTTTATGGCTGCTCCGGAGTAACGAGGGTAATGCAGCCTTGAGCCGCCTGCGGCGGGGAGGAGGGGCTTGGGGAAACCTCCCCAGGAGTATGGGGAGCGGCGCACGCAGTAGCCGCTTGGGGAAAGTCGTTTCCCCGGTCTGGTTCCGATGCGCCCCCTAATGCCTATTCCATCTGAACCTGAATAGCCGATGCTCTCAAATCATTGCCGCGACGAGAGCTAGCAATGCCTGTTGATCCGCAGGTCGCACCCTCGGCAGCAGGGCTGTGATGATCATGATGTCCAGGCTGATCCCGACGTATTGTTTCAAACCTTTCAATATCGATGGAAAGCCGTTGCTGTCGGAGGCCCGCCACTCATCCGGGTAATCGAGCAGTGATTGGCGGACCTCAGCCTGAAGGTCAGCCTGAGATTGCCCATCCATGGCGATGAAGCTGATGGGGTAGGAGCTGGCGAGCATGATGGCTCGTCGGTGGTTCTCCATCCGGGCGCGGCGACGGAATGCGGTGAGCATTTCAATGCGAGCGCAATGGCCCAGTTCGAGGTCGGACAACTTGTCGGCCGCGAACTTGAGTGCCTCCTTGGCTTGGTCGCGGAGATAGTCTTCGCGCTGCAAAACAGGGATCGAGTCGATTGCAAACATCACCGCGCCTTTGGGGGATTCGTCCACACAAATGGCAAGCTGTGCTTGGGTAAGGCGGGCCTTGAAACGACCTAACGCCGCGAATGGCGATGCTGCGACGCACCGATCAAGATCGCGTCCGGCGTCCTCCATGGGGGCGAACCGATAGAAATGATCGGGTTTGTGGTCGTGCCAGTTTCGCAATTGACGCTCAAGGATGGATTGCAGCCATGCTGGATGCTTTTGAGCGAGGAAGCGAATCAACGCTTCGTCCCTGGATTCGAATGGCTCTGAATCTCCGCCAGAATCCGGGTGAATCATCTCCGCAGACTCTACGAGCGACAGGGACCGATTCGGAAGATTGAGCGCCTCAGGCTGGAAGTCCTGGCCAATGATGAAGTAGCTCCAGCAGGGGTTCTCTGAATCCAGAGATTGTTGTTTAAGGGCGATGAAGTCATTCCGGCGGATGCGAATTGTGAGCGCGCAGGTTTTTCCTTTTTCAAAGCCGATTACGTGACCTGTGTCCATGGACACAATCTGCCATGGGCAGGGGAGATAACGGTGGATTTCAGGCGGGGTGGAAGGATCTAACGAACTGATTGACTCAAATGCAATTCGAGCGATGGTACGGGTAGTTTTTCGGATGGAGTATTTCAATGGTGTATGGATGGGGTGGGGGTGTTGTTGGAAACAAGATCTTGTCTGGTGAGTATCTTGAATCTTGGAGATGGGATGGGTTTTCGGGGAAGTAGGGGCGAAAGCGCCGCTTCCTGGGACCCGTGGAGATATGGGGCTGGCGCCTTGATGCAGAGGCTTCTGGATGAGGAATCCCGTCAGGCTTAGGCAGACGGGAATCCGGGTTCTCCCAAAATGAAAAAGACGGTGAACGAGCGATCCGCCTCGGTCATGATCGTGATGGTCCTGATGTCTCCGTCAGGGCCCGTGACTTGGTATTGCGAAAGGATAGCTTCTCCATTTACTATCGCCTGTTCGTTAGCCTTCAGATCCTCCGGGGAGAGGTCCTCACCCCAGCAACCAGCGAAATGGCGGTGGAGCAGTTGCTTGATGATTTCGATTTCGATTTCGTTTACTGCCGGCGAAAAGAGGATCTCGCCGGAACTAAAAAGTGGAGGTAGTGGATAGTATCCCATGGGTGTGGTGGTGTTGTTGTTGGAGTCGGGCAGCGGAGCCTTGCTTTCAAATCGCGAGGTGTCGCCGCGGCCCGGCGCTGGTGGGTTGGTAAGCGGAGGCTTTCAGGAAACTTTGGGGGATGAGGATGGCGACCGGCGCGGTCGGTTTCACGCGAATGACGCTGAGGGATTTCAACCTTGACCGAGTGAGACCTGTCTCGATGCTCTGCCCAGGCATGCAGGCGCTTACACTGGGTGAGAAGATTCGAGATCTCCGGGAAGCCAAACGGCTCTCAGTCCGGGAACTAGGCCGGAGGGCAGATGTGTCACCGTCATTCCTCTCCGGGATTGAAGGGGGCAGCCGTTACCCTTCGGTACAGGCTCTGGAGCGTCTTGCCGAGGAGTTAGGGGTGTCATCGACGGACTTGAGGAAGCTCGACAATCGGTCTTCCCTCACGAAACTTCGGCTTATTCTTGAATCAGAACCTTCGTGGGGCCTTGCTTTCAAGGAGCTTGCCGCTGCCGCCGAGACCGGAAAGGTTGCTCCAGAAGATCTGTTAAAGTGGCTCGAATCCGGGAAGTAATCCGGGCATTGGGGCAGAGCGGCAAAAGAACTTCAATCGGGCAGTTGGAGCCGGGGTGGATCCAAACCCCAGGCACAATTCTGGAGGGTGTATCCAGTGTTGCGGATACCAGAATTTAGGGTAACGCCATTTCGGCTTGACTGTACGCAATAACCTGAGAACGCTGGCGGCAGACGGGAGTTAATGATCATGTGCTGGCATACCAGTTCACAGATTCAACGACGGACCTGCCAGGGGCAAAATCCAAAGAACAAGAACCAGCCAAACGAATATGAAACCACGAATTCAGGTCGCCGGAAGGCGTCCGAAAAAGCCAGCCGCAAAGCGGTCCATCCACAAATCCTTACCGCGCATTGTCTATGTGATAGAACTCGATGCGGCAATGGCATGCCTTCCAAAGGTCGCCAAGGAAAACCCCCGGTACGTCATTGGAATGCCATGCTTTTATGTCGGATCAACGACACAGACCGCGGAGGAACGTTTCCTGGAGCACATCAGTGGGCATAAGAATGCTTCCGAAATTGCGCATCGCTACGGACGAACCCTCCGGATGGATTTGATGCCGCCGCAGAAGCCTATCCGCCGCGAATGGGCCCTGAATAAGGAGCGCCGTCGCGCCAGGGAACTGCGGGCACAAGGTTGCGCTGTCTGGCAAAAGTGAAGGCGGAATGATCGCGAACGTCTCGTTTGTTTTCCTGAAGTCTACCAGTTAGCAAGCGAGGCGTTCCGAATCGTGTTCGTGTAGTTTCGGCTCGGCCAGGAAATCCTATGCCGCGTCGTTGGTCGGATTTTGTTCAAACGGGCTTCCCGGACCTTCCAGCCAAACGTCGCAGCAGTTGCCGATGCGTTGGATGCCAAAGATCCGGTTTCGTGTTTGTTGGGGTTCGGCCGCAGTCTTGAAATTTACGCATACATGGTTTCCAACAATGGTTCGATGGGGAATAATTTTTTGGATTGCAATATCTCCTCCATAAATGGACGAGAGGATGGTCGTAACTTGTAGTTCGAGGCTTTGGAGGGTTGTGAACCCCAGTGTCAGTTTCTTGGATTTCTTCATATCGGGAACCCAAGAGGCCTGGAACAGACACGCACGGAAACGGAGGGGATGGAGGCCAAGGAAAGTTTTCGCGGCATGCGATCATCCATCAAATCTCCGGTTGATGGAGTGCTACCTGAGTTGGTTCGTCCCGGTCGTGAGTGTCGAGCAAGGCGGATAGCATCAATTCCTCGAAAACTCTCATTCCCAGGCCACCGGCCACGGCTTCCTCAATCGCTGGTCCGGCGAGGCGGTTCCAAGCGTTTTGGAGCCGCTTGTCACTGATCCGGTTCGCGATTTGCGCTGAGACCTTGACATAGTCGGAGTATGCCAATGGAGGGAGCCACCCGACTTCATTGCGAAACCGCTGCCGCAGTTCCGGTTCGATTGATTCGAGAATTTGCGCACGGCTTGGCGGTTCCAAGGCCGCCGTTGCGGATCCAAAACCAATCTGCCGTGAGTTGGATCGCCATGCGTGTTGCCAAGCGCCACACGCCAAGATGAAAACGCGTTCCCGCAGGCGTTTCGCAAGCACCTCGCGTTGGATCGAATCCGGTGGTTCGTTTGGCGGATCGTCTCCCCAAAGATTATCCGAGGAAGGGCTGGGTAAGCGGGCGGCGAGCGGGATGATTCCGTCTGCTAGATCGTGGACCTCCAGCCGAATATAGGTGATCCAGTCACTCTTGCGATCGAGAGCGCATATCTCATCGAGGACAATAATTCCTCCCCTGTCTTGAAGTGAGTCTAACCATTGGCAAATCAACGAGAATGTCCATGGTTCGTTCTTTGCGGAAAGGACCACCCACGAAGATACGTTGATTATGAGGATCGGTATGCTTAGCAGCTCTCCCAGCGACTTTGCCATATAGCTTTTCCCGCCTCCGCTGGGTCCTATGATTAGTGAATGCGTTCTCACTTGGACCGGTAGATCCTGGCGACAACCCGAAGTTGCGATTCGGGCCACCGGCAGGAGGCCGGTGAGGAGGGCTTGCTGTTGCGGCGACAGGATATTGGAATTTCGATTTGTTTTCATCTTCCAGAAAGACAGTCCCGGGAAGAGACGGGCGCGACAGCGCACGACTCGGTGGGGACATCGAAACGAGAACCGCTTGCCGCGTGTCCTTTAGCAAATGAATGTTACTTAGATCGAGACCTGTGGGGAGAAGGTGGACAGGATACGCCCGAACATCGGATGAGGGGAGTGTCGTCGTTACGGCAGTCTACTGAGGTCACGGATCAATCCATCCGCACGGCTGCTAGGTCGACAAAGGCCTAGGATTCGTCGCTCCTACCGGTGAGACCGCCGACAGGCTGATTCCTGATGCTGCGGAGTGCTTCAAGTTCGACGTCATACTGCACGCATTCGAACTCGCGAAACTGCCCCGTAAGCGCCTTGACGATCGTGGACTTGCCGACATTGTAGCCCTTGACGGTTTCAGCTTGCGTTTCGATCATGCAATTCTCCAATGGTGAATGGTGAGGTTAACCGCAGAACGTGACATAGGGGAGGGGAGTCCAACCTGCTTCAAGGTTTTTGATCTGGTGGTTGAACCGGGAGGGAATGTCTTTATAACGCGGCTGTGAAACGGAAACGAAGAATGGTGCAGCGACATCCTGAAATGGAAAAGGAACTGAAGCGCCTAATGGCTACCAACATTGCTGGCTTGGAAGAGGACTTTGCGCTGGATTCGTTGGCCAAACTTGTCGATCTTGCCCTCGACTTGAGAGACCCTTCGGCGACGTCCCTTGCCATGGGGTGGGGAGGAGCGATCGAAGCGAAGGTGAGTGACAAAGGGGCTCCGTTTTTGGACTATTGCATGGCGAACGCGTGGGCAAATCGATACCAGGAACTGAGTCAGCTTAAAGTTTGGAGTTGGGAGCAACCGGAGTACCAGAAGCAACTATTCTATCTGAAGCGCTCGATAGGCCGAAAAGAGTTTGAGAGCTTGGATCTTGTTCGGCGCTGCCAGATCATGACAAATCTAGCAAACTGCCTAAGCACCATTGGGCGATTCGTGGAGGCCCAGGAATATTGGAACAAGGCTTTAGAAATCATTCCCGACTTCGGAGTTGCCCGCGGCAATCGGGGAAGTGGAGCGACTTCTTATCTGAGGGCTTTGTATAATCCCGGTCATCAAGCGATTTTTGCGCTCTTTGGATACGCTGAACTGCATGCGGCGACACAACCATCCGCGACATACAATGATGCGAGCGCTTCAGCCGCAAGGTCCCACTACCAAGAGAAACTGTTTGAGCTTGGAGCGGCGTTTACCGGCCTCGATGCCAAGGGATTCAAATCAAAAACTCAGCGTGATTACAGCCTCGGGGATACGCCTGAGGAGACGGAATACCGCACTTGGTGTTTACGAAATCGACTATTCCTGAATCCCCTTAATGACGTGTGTGGCCATTCTATTGGGGCCCGCGACGTTCTTTCGACTCCTTCAATCACCTGTGCAAGCAAGAACATAGGGCCTCCTGCGGTGATTGGTTTTTTCAACCAGATGAAACAGGAGTATATCTCTGCACGCTGGCAATTTTATTTGGGAGTCAATGACCCAAAGCCACATTTCTCGGATACTGATGTTTTCATTCCAAACACGTTGGATTACGCCTCCTTCGGGCTCCCGACAGAGATGGTGAAATCTGCGTTTCGTAGTGCCTATTCGATTTTCGACAAAATTGGCTATTTCATGAATCAGTATTTCAATCTTGGTGTCGAAGATAAGAAGGTCTCGTTTCGAGGTATTTGGTACGTTCCCAAAAAGAAAGAGATTCGCAATGATCTTGAGGATCTGAAGAATTGGCCGCTCCGTGGATTGTTTTGGCTTTCAAAGGATTTTTTCGATGAGACGCAGGATGCGACCGATCCAGATGCCAAAGCCTTGTAAGTGATAAGGAATCACCTGGAACACAAATTCCTTCGGGTTCACGAGTTCGAAAGCGGTGACTTCAATGTTAGGAACTCGCAGGAGGGTTTGGGCTTTTCGATAGCGCGTGAAGAGTTCGAACGACTTACACTCCATCTTTTGAAGCTTTGCCGCGCTGCTCTTATCTACCTCTCCTTGGCGATGGAAAATGAGGAGCGTCGAAGAAAGCCTGATGGGCTCGTCTTTTCAATTCCTCTCCCACTGATGGAGGATGAGTGGAAGTATTAAAAATTATGGCCCGATTGATTCAGGCGTGATCGGACCAGTTCCTCGGTCAGATAGTCGCTCTCGTGAAAATGGAGCAGTCGAAGGCCATTCTCTTGGCAAAGATGCTGCTTTTTCGCATCTCGGTTCTTGAGTCCACTGAAGCTATTCGGGCTTGAGTGCATGAAAGACTTGGGAGTCGAGTGCTGATGTCCTTGATACTCGCAGGCGATCCCGGCCGATGGAATATGAACATCAAGTTCCATTCCCCTGAGCCATTCAGGCCGAGAACGATGAGTGACGGCATCCTTTCCGAAGATCCGGCAAAGAATCAAAAACAGCATGAATTCGGCTTGAGCGAGTTTGCCTCGGTGGGGAAACCCGAATTCTTCGCGGATTTGGAGTTCAGCGAAGGCGCAAACTGCCAGGCGTTGAATTCTCAGTTTTTCCCGCAGTAGCCGCTCTTCACTGGGAGCCAAGACTGGGCCATCCTCGTCCGGGAAGGTCCTGCCCATGGAGCATTGAGAGAGTAGTTTTCGTGCCGCGTGTGTATCAATCGATAGGAGTGGCGAGACGTCAGTAGCAGTGAGAATCCCTGGAATAGGGTCTCCCCATCCATTGAGACCCTTCGAAAGAAGCCATTGTTGTACGTAGAACCCGAAGCGTTGTGTGAAGAAGCTGGTGTGCTTAAAACAGAGTTCGTATCCGTAGTCGATCGACGGAACGGCTTGGTTGCATCGGTGACAGAGCCCTTCTTTGAATCGTAGGTGGGGAAGAATCTCATCGGCAGAAGTAAAATGTTCAGGAGTTCCAGAGGACTGGCTGCTGGAACGATTGATTAGGCATCCGAGCGCAGTAATGCTCCATGGTGGTTTTCCGCCCAGACTAGAAATTAGACCAATCGAATAATTCTCAGCGGCGGTTCGTGAGCATTCGCAGAGAAATGTTTCGTCGTTTTCCTCAGAGGAAAACCTGACGAACGTGCTATAGAGTCCTGAGTAATGGACATACGGAAGAGGCAGCGACTCTTTGTAAGTCGAGGGCAGTTCTCGGGATTCTCTGGGGGCTATCAGCGGCAAAGTCGTAAGTTCTACCTATTTCCTTCATAATTGGTGAATGAGTTTTGTTCCTTGGTGGCAAAGGCCAAAATCTCTAAATCGTCGGTCTCCGTGAACCGGCGGACGTGGGTGCTATCAGTTGTTGCGCATCGATTTCATAAAGAGAACAACCATCCGTTTCATAAGTGGGGCGAGCAAAGGCAGGGGCACCCCTTTTGAACCGTCATGAAGTTCTCCGCTTGGGTAGAGGATTTTCTCCTGTTCTGTCACGATTTCGATGTATTCTCGACAAAGGGGACCGTCGTCATACGGATAATGTAGGCCGGGAATATTTCGTCCGTCATAAACAGTGGTGGGGTCAGGAAGGAACAGGACAGAGGGCCCTTGATGAAGCGGCGGTGTCACGTCGACAAGCTCACCCTCCGGGCTTTTCCAAACAGAGTGAAATTCTACTTGGATTTCCCATGGGGGAATTTCCCAAATTACCCATCCAAACTGAGCGGAACCACCGTCCTGTTTGATTTTTTGGGCTACGCTCCGGTGGCATTCGCCTGCTGAACTGTAATTTTCTGGCCGGGCGGGCACTGTAAGTGGCATTGGATCCGGGAAGATTCTTCGCAAAGCTTCCCAGACTCGGGGTGAAATCTCCTTGGGTGTTTTAATAGGGGCTGGCGGATTCATATCTCTTACTGATAGCAAAGTAGGCTTCTTTGACGTGTTCAGCGGTTCTGGCGGATTTCTCCCAGAGCGGTGACGAGTTCGTTGAAAAGGTTTGTGTCGCGATAATTTTGATTCATAGCGATAACCAGCTGTTCAGTGCCCCCGACGGCCAGGATATTAAATGATTCAGGAAGCGGCATGTGGCTCAGTTTTACGTCGAAGATTATGTCCGGAAGCAGAACTGTTCGGCATGATGTTTGCTGAAAATTCGTTAGAGACATAAAAAAGCCCGTGATTTGGTTGAGGGCGGCCATGGCAGACGGGTTTGTCAC
>JAYWDF010000423.1:0-1846 GCA_043779985.1 Akkermansiaceae bacterium
TTGGTGGAGAAAGGCCGCGAGCAAGCACGCCGGGCCGGCGAGCGATTGAAGAGTGCCGGGGTGCTGCCAGACATCGTTCTAACGAGTCCGCTGCTGCGCGCCCGCCAGACGGCGGATGAATTTTGCCAAGCCGCCGGGATGCCCGGACCGCTGATCCAAGGATGGCTCGCCAGCGGAATGCCCCCGGACATGGCGATCCGCGAACTGGCCGCGTTCCGCGATTTCAAGCGGGTCGCCATCGTCGGTCATGAGCCGGATTTTTCCCAACTCATCGAGTGCATCCTCGGCGCGGACAGTCGCTCGATCGAAGTGAAAAAGGGCATGATTGCTTGTCTGCGGATCGCGCCGCCCGCCCGCCACGGAGTGCTGGCCTATTTGATTCCGCCGAAGCTGACGGACGAGGAAGACTGATTGCATGCTGTTGTTAGGATGTAACTCTAAGTGGTAGGCATGTGCGAGGGTCGAGTCGGAGGCCAACCTTCAGCAAGGGGACAAAATTGACACTCTCCGTAGTCTCTACAGTCTCGCCCCGGTCCACTCCTCCCCGAACCATCGAACGGCTCGGGTTTCACCTGTCAGACTGCCGCGCGCCCCAGTTCGCAGACGCTGAGTTCTCGCATGTGGGCGAGGGCTTTTTTGAGAGTTTCCCACCAGGTCGCGGTGCGGTAGGTCACGCCGTAGGCATCGCACACGGCGCGGACTGCGGGCGCGATTTGCCGCAGCCGATCCGGTGGAAGTTTGGGGAAAAGGTGATGCTCGATCTGGCGGTCAAGCCCGCCACAAAGAATGGATAGAGGCAGGCAGACTTCGAAGTTGTTAGTGGCCTCCACCTGCATGGCATACCACTCGCCCTTGCCATTTGCGCGGGTGCCGGTGGGGAAATGCGCGACTTCCTCGCCGGTGTGGCCGCAGTAAATCGTAGCCGCCGTGTAGAGGTCGCGCAGGGTTTCCGCCATCCAGTTTCCTAGCAGAACTTTCCAGAACATCGTGATGTTCCAGAACATCAATCCGGCGAGCAGCGGGAAGAAGAGGAAGTTCTTGAGATAATAAGGCGCCAACTTCCGCAGTGCGGTGAGATGCGCGGCTTTGATGGCTTTCCACGAACGATCAATTTTCCCATGGGGGTCATCGGCCCGTCCTTTGCCGAGATAGATGTCGTTCAAGCCGGTGACATGCAGGTTGATGAAAAACAACATATTCGGAGCCAAGACCGCGACCAGAAATGGGAACTGCAAGTGGTGGTACCACTTGTGGGGCGATTGTTCCGTGAGGCGGGCGGGGCCAAAGTCGATGTCGGGATCCTTACCCGCCACATTGGTGAAATGGTGATGCTCAATATTGTGGACTTGCCGCCATGCGCCTTCATGGATCGGCGTATCCCACGAAAAATTCTTAGAATGGAAACGCTCGCCCCCTTCGAGGTGGTCATACACCCCGTGGAGCACGGTGTGGCCGACTTCGTTCACTTGCAATTGCTTGTGAATCCACAACGCGCCGACGCCTGCTAGAAAGCTGATGGGTTCCATGCTGAAATGGAGCATGGTCCGGCCTAGCCCTTCCATGCCGCGAGAAAACTGGTTCATTCGGCGCATGCGAGTCACATCTTTCGCACCCATATCCACCTCGACGCGGATGCGGATCGCATCGATCGCGATCCCGAAGCGTTTCATCCGTTCGGTGTGGGTGAGAGTTGAAATTTCGCTAGAGGCGGCAGCGGCAGGCATGGCTTGATTCATCAATAAAAAGGGATTTTCGGGAGCTGGCCCATTGCCGGAATCCCGAGACCGAGTCCTGTAAAATGCGATGGACGGGGCGCGGGCACACGGAAAGAGTCATCCGGTTGCGA
>JAYWDF010000424.1:0-1846 GCA_043779985.1 Akkermansiaceae bacterium
CGGCTGTAGGCTGGCGGAGGGAATCGCCAGCACGCCGCGGCCGTTTTCATAGTCGGCACGGAGCGGGTTGCCCGCCGGATCGCCGGTGGGGACGAGAAGGTTGTTAGCGTCGTTGCCACCATTGAGGAAGAGGCAGACGATTGCTTTGTATCCTGAGGCGGGACCGCCCTGGGCCATCGCCGCACTCATGAGGCGCAGGTGGGCAAGCGCGTTGACCAGGCCGGCGGCACCGAGCGAGGCACAGACCGACTGACGGAGGAAGTCGCGCCGGGTGGAGACGTATTGTGGGTGGATAGGTTTCATGGCGGGCGGGGGATAGTTGTTATTTTTGAATCACAAAAGCGGGGGAGGACATGACGAGCCAGAGTGCGTTGTTGATCCGCACCCGCATGGAGTAGGCTTGGCTCGCGGCGTCGTCGCCGCCATCGTAGGCGGAGCGGATGGCGGTGACCGCGTCGAGAATGATGCGGCGCGGCTGCCCGGGGGTGGTGCCGTATTGCGCCTTGAGGGAGCCGGCGCAAAGGAGCAAATCGATGCGGTCGATGACCGCCGCGCATGCCGCGGGGATGGCGCTGGGATTGTTGAAAGTGGAGGAGTCCAGGCTGGTGAAGACGCCGTCGCCATTGACATCGACGGCGGCCATGTAGAGCGCTTCGAGCGGGGCGAGGTCGGTCTTCAGGCATTGGGCGGTGGAGGAGTAGTTGTAGGGCGGAAGGCTCTGGCCGGGCACCGGACTCAGGTAGATGGACATGAAGATCTGATAGAAGAGAAAATTCGTATCCAGGAAGACGCTGTTTTCATTCGCCAGCTTGAACTCGGGCGAAGTGAGACCATTGGCGGCGAGGAGGCCGGATGGCATGTGGTCCGGGACGAACCAGTTGAAGACGGATGGAGCCGACAGGGGGGTCTGGGAAAGGAAGCCGTCGGTAGCGTCGAGCCGGACCCGGGTAGTGCCGGCGGGGAACTTGGCCAGCTCGCCAGCGGGGTAGCCGTAGGCGGCAAGGTCGGAGAGGAGGAGCTGGGACTTGGCATCGAAGGCACGGAGGAAACCGGCAAAGCGGAGCAGCGGTTCACGTTTCTTGCCGAAGCCGGAAGTGGCGGTATCCAGCGAGCGGGCTTCCGGGTCGAGCAGGATGGCCTTGATCGTGGCGGCTAGATTTCCGCCGGTGTTGGTGAAGGCGTTTGCAACGCGGTAAAGGTATCCGCTGGAGGGATTGGCGGTGACGAGGCGCTGGATCAGGCGGCGGCAGATAAAGGGGGCGGTGTTAGGGTGGGAGGCGAGACGGTCGAGCACAGTGGCGAGATCCTGCCCGCCAGTCTGGCCGGCGGGGATGGAGATGCCCAAAACCGTCTTAGCTCCGGTGTCGTGGTAGGCCGGAAACGATGCCAGCGGATGGGTCCACTGTGCTTCATGGCGACTGATGCCATTGCCCTGATAGAAATTGGTGTTGGTTACGACCGTGTCCGAGGACGGCGGGTCGTTGATAGAGCCAAAAGACCAGCCGGTCAGGACCCGGGCCATCCCGGTGATGTCGTTCTGACCATAGGTAGGGATGGGCAATCCGTCCGAACCGAGTTTGAGAGACCCATCCGGGTGGAGTTCGACAAGGCCGATGGAAAACAACTGCATGATCTCGCGGGCAAAGTTTTCATCCGGCGAAACAACGATATCACCCGTGCTGTTGAGCACTGCCTTCTCATTGCGCAGGTGCGAGAGATATTGCCCCATCACCGGGTGGGTGGCCACCCCTCCAAGGAGATCGCGATAGCTGCCGGAGACGCCACTACGAAGCATATCGTAGTAATGTGCGGTCCCATAGGGGCGATCCAGAATGACTGGATCGTG
>JAYWDF010000425.1:0-1845 GCA_043779985.1 Akkermansiaceae bacterium
CATGAGCGACCATGGACCAAAGGGCCCCCCAATACTTGGTTTTTCAATCCTCTCCTCTCTCTTCTTTGCACTCTCTGCGTTCCTTCGCGGCTAAGCCAATCCGAATCAACTCCATGAAAATACCGACTTTAAACATTCAGAACCTTGGCCAAATCAAAGAGGCGTCTCTGGGCTTCGGCGACTTGACGGTTTTTGTAGGCCCACAGGCAACCGGCAAAAGCATCGCCCTGCAACTGCTGAAGCTGATGGTGGATGCGGGTCAGGTGCAGGATGAAATGGGCCGCTACGGGATCGACTGGTCCGGCAAGCTGCCGGATTTCATCGATGCCTATTTCGGCGAGGGAATGCACTCGATTTGGCGGCAGGGTGAAAGTGCCGTGAAGTGGGAAGGCAGGAGCGTGGACCTCCAGAAGATCGCAAAGCGCAAGCGGCAGAAGGGAGACGAGAATCTGTTTTTCATCCCGGCCCAGCGGGTGCTCGCCCTCCGCGACGGGTGGCCGCGCCCCTTCACGGACTACAACCCTGGCGATCCCTTTGCTGTTCGGGAGTTTAGCGAGAAGTTGCGTGTATTGGTGGAGAGAGAATTCGCGGGTGAGAGCCTGTTTCCCCAGCCGAACCGGCTTAAGAAGGAGTTTCGCGAACTGCTGGAGCGCGACGTGTTTTCCAAATTCTCTCTAAAGGTGGACAAGGTTCATTCCCAGAAGCGACTGGTGCTGGGAAACGGTAATGAAAACGATAGCCTGCCTTACATGGTTTGGTCGGCCGGACAGCGTGAGTTCGTTCCTCTGTTACTCGGATTCTACTGGCTGATGCCACCGTCCAAGGTTTCCAAGCGTGGGGACATCAAGTGGGTGGTGCTGGAGGAGCTGGAGATGGGGCTGCATCCGCGCGCGATCTCCGTCGTGCTGCTCATGGTATTCGAGCTGCTGGCTCGTGGTTATCGTGTCTGCCTTTCCACCCATTCTTCCCAAGTGCTCGATGCGATGTGGGCGCTGAAACACCTGCGTGAAAACAAAGCCAAACCGGAGGCATTGCTGGATGTCTTCGCGGCACCAAGGACGCAAGCTATGATCAAGATGGCGGAGGCGGTGATGGCTAAGACATCGAGGGTTCACTACTTCGACCGGGAAAGCGGAACCACCCGTGATATTTCATCGCTCGATCCCGGTGCCGAAGAAGCGGGCGAGGCGGGATGGGGCGGACTCTCCGAGTTCAGTGGACGTGCCAATGAGGCCGTCGCTCGTGCAGTCGCCAACCCAAACCGCTAAACGAGGAGCTATATGACATTCAAAGACGCCGTCGAAGGAACGCCTCATCTCAAGAAAGCATTTTGCGCTGGATTGCAGGCATTGCGTGCGGAGGACAAACCGCACGTCGAGGCTGAAGATACGCGCAAACTGACGGGCAGTGTCGATATCGATAAAGCAAATCTCAAGGCAGATCCCTATGGGAATCGATGGGACTTTGCGATCGCTTACCAGCACATGAACCGGAATGCCGAAGTGATCTATTGGGTGGAACTGCATTCCGCGGGTGATTCGCAAGTCAAGGTGGTGATCAAAAAGGCGCAGTGGCTTCTCAATTGGTTCAAAAAGAAAGGGAAGTGCCTCGCAGAATTTGAGAAGGACATCGTCTGGGTATCAAGCGGGGCGACAACATTCACCCTCTCCTCCCCTCAGAAGAAGCAAATGGCGCAGGTCGGCCTTCAACACGTAGGAAGCAAATTGAGCCTCCGGAACAAACGTTAGTATTGCACGGATAATCTAATCATGAGTCGCCACATCAATGCCATCTCCGGCCGCCTGAGCCTCCGCCCGCCGCAGCGTCGTTCGCTGGAACTTCTCC
>JAYWDF010000426.1:0-1844 GCA_043779985.1 Akkermansiaceae bacterium
CGCGCAGTTGAAGATCCTCATCGCCGAGGTCCGTGGCGCCAAGGACCTCAACGACGAGACGCGCCAGGGACTCATCGGCTTTTCCATCATGACGCTCGCAAACGACCACCCGCAGGCCGCGCTCACGCTGCTAACCGAGTCCGGCGACCTGTTTAAGGAGAGCGGCATGGGCACCCATGTCGTCTCGTCCTCCCTCGCCAAGTGGGCCAAGGACGATCCACTCGCCGCCCTCAAATGGGTCCGTGAAAACAGCATGAAATTCCCCGATCTCATCACCGACGAAGCCAAGCGCGGCCTCATCTCCGGCGCCTCCACCCAGGACCCCGCACTCGCCTTCAAGCTCATCGGCGAGCTCGGTCTCAAGGATGCATCCCCGGCGATTTCCAGCATCATGAGTTCCGCCAAGAACCAGGAGCAAAGAACCGCGGCCCTTGTCGCGCTGCGCGAGCATCTCGCCACCCTCACCGATGTTCAAGCCCGCACCGAGGCCTCGAACCGAGCTCTCAGCAGTATCGCCCGCTCTGTCGCCCGAGAGGGGTTCGAACCCGCGAACCGCTGGATCGCCAACGCCAATTTCACACCCGCCGAACTCGCAAGTTTCGCCAGCGGCTTGAGTCACTCCGTGAAAAGGGAGGAAACCGGCCAATGGGTGGAATGGGTCGGCCAAACGCTCCCCGCTGGCCAAGCGGATCCTAACATCAAAAACATGGTCCGGCAGTGGACCCAGGACGACTATCAGGCCGCCGGCAGCTGGCTGGCCACGAGTCCCGAAGGCCCGGCGAAGAACACCGCCGTCCGCAGTTACGCCGAGACCGTCTCAGATTATGATCCCGAAACCGCCGCGCAATGGGCGATGACCCTCCCACCCGGCAAGGACCGGGAGACGACCTTGAAAGCCATCTACGACAACTGGCCGAAAAAAGATCCCACCGCCGAAGCCGCCGCGGCGGCGTTCGCGAAAGAGCACGGAATCAAGTGACCCGGTGACCGCGGCGCGCAGCTCGCGACCGCCGCTACTTCGCCTTCCACTGCAACGCGGTGCCAACCGGCATCAAGCGGGTGGCGCGGGCGATGTCCCAGTTCGTGAGACGCAGTCCGCCGATGCCTTCCAGTTTCATCCGCGCGGGGATGGCCGTGCCGTGCAATCCGTAGGGCAAGGGATCACTGCTGCCGGTCTTGGCGAGCCCGATCCAAAGGATGCCGACTGGATTGTTAGGTCCGGGTGCGAGGTATTGCTCCTTCTCCAGCGGCGGCTCGATCACGGGCTCGGGCTGAGGACTGGCAAGCGCATCGACCGCAAGCGCGGCCTTGGGCTTGGGGACCTCGCGCGGTTCACGCTTGGTGGCCAGGCGCGGCTGCGGGATGGCATCGAGCACGGTCCACGAGCCGCGGCCATGAAGGCCCGGGCGCGCCGTGGTCAGCGGCATCACGGCGACGAGCTTTCCTTCACACGAGATTTCCAAGCGGGTCACTAACACCACCGCCGCGGTGACGGGCTTCTGCGGATCGGCGGCCGGTTGCAAGGGGGCGTCGAGCGCCGTTTCGATTTCAAACGGAATGACGTTAGGCACCTGGAACACGGTGCCGACGGCAAGCCCACCTTTCAGTTGCGGATTGAGGTGTTGCAGAAACGCCTCGTCGCAATGGAAGCGCTCCGCGACGAATTCCCATGGGGTTGCGTAGCAGAGGAATGGCGCAGTTACCAGATCGTCGATCGTGGCAGGCGGGGCTGCCGGCGCTGGCTTCACGACGTTGGGCTTCGGAGTGTTTTTCTTCGCGGGTGATGATTTTCCGCCTCGGGCCACTTCGGGCTCGTTCTTAGGGAACTTGATGAACTTGAAATC
>JAYWDF010000427.1:0-1843 GCA_043779985.1 Akkermansiaceae bacterium
ACCTTGTCGGGATCTGCTCCCAATGCAGCGATGGCGGGACTGGCATGGGGTTTCGCGGATGTCGGATTGATGGGTGCGCTTCCTCGGTCAAATGCTCAACGCTTCTGGAAAAACGCAGCGCTTGCTTGCGGTGGTGGTGGCAGGTGGTCGATGGCTTCAGATTCAGGTCGTGGGCATGGCGGGAAGAAGTTCGAGAAATGCTGCGGCGCGGGGTAGCTGGACGAGGTCCGCGAAATGATCGCCAGCCGGCTCAGTCTTGTGGCTTGGGTGGGGCGGAAGCGAGGTGGGGCAGGAGGAAGGAACCTTCGCGGCGGTTGCCGGTGATCGCCGCTCCGCTGCCGCGCAGCCACAGGACGCCAAGGGCCATGGCGACCCATGCGTCGGTGAAATCGTGGGTGCGCAGCTTGGCGGCATGAGGCAGGGGCAGATCGTCCTCACCGAGGCCCCACAATCTGGCGGCCTGGAGATGGTAGTTCCAGGCGGTTTCGAGATTGTCGCGGTACCATGGGATCCCGCGTCCGGCAGGGTGGAGGGCGATGGCGAGCTGCGGATGAACCTCGGTGACGTAAAGTTCGCGGCGCGCGGCGGACGGGCGCTGGTTTTCGCAGATCAGTCTGGGCTGGAGCAGCGAGCCGCGGATCGCCATGCCCTCGTGGACGGGCAGGCCGAGGATGCGCTGGGTGGCGATCCAGTGCGGGCGGGCGGCGGCGGAACGGATGATCGGCCGGGAATGGTTATCCGGAGCGAATAGGTCGCGGAGCCACTGCCGGGCCTGGCGCTCGATCGAACGAAGCTGGAACTCCGCCGAGGTCAACGGCGCGTCCCAACAGAGCAGGGTGGGCCCGTTTTTCAGCGTCTTGCGGACCCATTTGGCGAAGTTCCGGCTGCCATCCGTGCCGTCGTGGCGGAATACAGCGGCGACCGGCCCGGCGGGCGATGCGGATGTGCTACAGGAAAGCAGCCCCTTGCCGGTGACGGGGACGACTCCGATCACCTGCCATGGAAGCGGGGGCGATGGGGTGCCGCCGTCGTCTCCGGTTCCGGCCATGTTTACGGGTTGTGGGTCTTGCATGTGCGGTTCTTCATCACCCTTCCCCGGAGAAGTGACAGCAAGCATTGAGTCCATCGGAGAACCCGCTCATCCGAGGTTCATTTCGCTTGGGGAAAACCTGCGGCGGTTCATTCGTCTTGCTCGGCGGCGTCCCAATCGTCCACGGCAGCGAGGGCACCGAACTCGTTGTTGAGGCCGAGTTCGATCTGCGCCCGGAGCACCGCGACGAGAAACGTGCGGTCTGGAGGTTTTTTCTCCAGCTTCCACAGCAGCGTGGCGGTGGCCTCGTCAGGATCGTCGCTTCCCCAGTATTCGACCAAGAATCCAATGGCCGCCTGCCGCTCGTAGGTGGCTGCCCGGGTGTCCGCCGCCACCTTGAGGGCGTGGGCGAGATGCTCCGGGCGACGGAGGATTTCGGAAATCCGTGCAAGCGTTTCCCAGGCGGTGGCTCTCAGTTGCCCCGCATGCCTTGACCGGACCGGCTTACCCAAGGTGCGCGCGAAGGCGTGGGCGGCGAGGTTTCCGAGGCAATCGACCACATCCTTCGCGGAAGGAGGGATTTCTTCCTCTCTCATGAACTGATCGGGCGTGCTCGCGGATATGGGCAGCCGCTCCTTCAACTCGAACGCGAGGGCACCGATGCTCCGCGAAAAATCGCTGGCGGCCATCTGCGATCCCTTGCCGCGGAAGGCCTCGATCTCCGGGGCGAACGCGAGAACGGCGTCGAGCGTTTCCGTATCTCCAACGATTTCCGCCGATAGCCGAAAGAGTTTATTGGTCGAGGAATAGAGT
>JAYWDF010000428.1:0-1842 GCA_043779985.1 Akkermansiaceae bacterium
GCGGAGTGGTGCAAGATCAGCCTGACATGGTCCTTGTTTTTTCGCTCGAAGATCAGTTCCGCATCAGGGCCAAGCGTGGGGAGTTTCCAGATTTGGCGCATGTGAACGGGCTCGGCGGCTTCGGGCAGCGAGCTGCCGTCAGCGAGGACGTAGCTGTTCTTGACGATATCCCACCTGATATTCAGCGCGGCTACATCCTTGACGATCTTGTCCCATTGGTCCGGGTCGAAGCGATTGCCGAGAAGCCTTTTGCCATCTTGGTCCGGTTCGATGTAATACACCGTCTTGGTCAGTTCCAGCAATTGGTTGGCGATGTGATTTTTGATCCATTGGTCATTGATATCTCGCGAAACATCATCGGCTTCTCGCGGCACTTCATCGAAAATCCATTGGGGGGAATGCTCCAGTATCGTTAGGAGTTCCAGTGGATGATCCGACGGATGAAGCGCATGCTCCCGCAGCCTTCCCATTTTCCGGAAATAGTCCACGTGCTGTTCGACCGGCTGTCGCCGACCTGCCAGCGCGTAACCGATGACGAGATTGAGCGGGATGTCATCCCGCAGGACGATCGGGAAAAGTGGGATGAGTTTGCGATCCTCCGGTTCCTTCACCGAGGGCGATCCCACCATCATGCGGGGCATGAAGCCGGGGTCTTCCGGGACTTCGAACAACAGCCGCAGCAGATTGAAAAGCGGGGTGCGGTCACCGAGGAAATCCGATGAGACACGAAGGTATTCGTCGATCGCGGCGAGGGCCTTGTCCTTGCCGAGAGGCAGCAGCGTGTTGACGAGTTGGATGTAGAGGAGAGGATTCTCGCCCCTGCTTTCCAACAGGGAATCGATGAGTTGTAACAGTTTTCTCAGCTCTCCTTCGGTGAACGTGCTGGAGTCGGGCGTGATTCCTTTTCCGCCATAGACATACTGAGCTGCGCCCTTTTCGATGAACACGCAGCCCAGGGTGGGAAAGGTGAGGTGGCCGGCGGTCCCGTAGCACCAGATCTCCGCAGTCCGACTGGTAGAAATTCCGCCGGGATCGAAGTGAGTGCGAATGTCATCGGGCTTGCCGAGTAGCCTCACGATTTCATCGGTCGGCATGGCTTCAGTGACCGCGCCGATGGCCCATGAAAATAGGGCCCGGTCAGTTTCTTCACCCTGTGCGAAGAGCAGGCACGCGCCCATCACCACGAGGGCGGAAAAGGCAGCGGATACTTTGGCGTTCATCGGATGAGTCTATCGCCGTGGCAGATTCATCGCCACAAAAAACGCCCACCTCCTTTGCGGGAGGCGGGCGTGGTGAATTCAGAAGATCCAGGTCTTACTTCGAGGATGAAGCACAGCTCGTCTGGCTGTGGTTCATCCTAACGACGGCGCCGCAGCACTCCAACGGCGCAGGCGGCCACTGACAAAAATGCGGCGCTTGGCTCGGGGACGGCAGCGACTGCGGAGTAGGAACCCGTGCCGGAGGCAAAGTTCATATCTCCGTAGGTGGAGCCAGCGGTCGATGAGTTGAGATCCAGATGCATGAGTGTATCCGCGCCGTCAGTCGAGTTCGTGGTGATATTGGACAAACTGCTGTTGAGGAGCGAGATCGTGAACACATCAGGAGTCAGTCCGGCATCCAGGTTCTGACTTAGAAACAAATCAAACTGGATGCTGCTACCGGCGTTAAAGGTCTGGAAGAACTCGTTGAACGGGCTTGTGTCGGTAAGGCTGACGGAACTTCCAAGATCGCCACTTGCTCCGCCAAAGGAATTCGCAGAGCCAGAAGCGCTGCCACCGCCGAAGGTGAAGTTACTGAGGGTTGCAGTGTTGTTCCCAAGCGTGTCTCCACTGTTCAACTGGA
>JAYWDF010000429.1:0-1841 GCA_043779985.1 Akkermansiaceae bacterium
GAGCTGCCGACGGAGAACAACCCGACTCCGAACACGATGAGCGCCTGGGATCAAAACTGGCAGGCGAATTTCGGCGGTTACGACCAACCGGACCGCCGCAACGGCTACCTTCCCGCCGGGTTCACTCCGTCGCTCAACCCGTTTTACATCGCCCTGCCGTACAACGACGTTGCCAAAGGCGGCGTGCACCGGCCGGAGGCGTCCAAGGTGATTCCCTGGTTCTGGGAGAGTTACCGGGGCGACGGGATTTCCGTTTGCAAGGGTCACTGGGTCGCCATCCACCACGAGGGCCGAGTGTGCTTTGCGCAATGGGAGGACGTGGGTCCCTTCGAGACCGACCACTGGCAATACGTTTTCGGCAAGGAATCCGCCCGGCCTAACCGCAACCAGTCGGCCGGCATCGATTTGAGCCCCGCCGTCCGCGACTTTCTCAAGCTCCGCAGCGGCGCCACCGTCGAGTGGCGCTTCGCGGACGACCAGGAAGTGCCGCGCGGTCCTTGGAAAGACTGGTCCCGCGAGCCGGCCCTGCCACAACGCTGATACATTCACCCCGCTAGACACCTGCTGTTCCACAACTAACCCGATTCAAACGACCCCACCCGTCACTTGATCACACACACCCCTTTCTGAAGCGCCGCCGTCCCAGCCGCGCTTCAGGCGGCCCGGATCGGGATTCTGTCCCGAATCGGCAGGGTTCATCGAGAATCTCTCGCTGACCCCTGCCCTTGCCCGAACCGGGCCGCTCGTCTCTCAAAAGATGTCCCGCTTTTGAGATCCCAGACGGAAGGTGTTTCCAGACATCCCACCCTTACAACCAGCCATGAAAACCAGCCAATTGGCTGCCGTATCGGCAGCCGTTATAGCCGTGAGCGCCCTCGTGTCGCCACGCGCCATCGCCGCTACGTCGACGATTCCGACCTCTCCCATCGGCACCTTGTCGGCCTATCCGTCGGTCGTGCAAACTGGCACAAAGCCCACTCTCACTTGGAATATCCTTTATCCCAGCCAAGTGAGTGATCTGGCGACGATCAATCCTCCGGGCACCATCACGCTGACCCAAAGCAATATCTTTGTCTCCGTGCAGCCGATCGGCACGGGAATCACCGCCTGCGACTCCTCGCAAGGCACCGCGCCACTTTACACCGATGCCCGCATCAGCGTGAACGGTGGGGTGTATAAGCAACTTTTTTACGGCGTTCAGTCCGATGTGGATTCGGCCTATTCGCTCTACATCAAGAAGATGAGCGCGGGCACGACCCTCGATTTTTCCGGCCGCTTTGTGAAGAACGGCGCATGGAGCCCCTTATACACCACCCTGAGCCACAACCTCCAGGTCGTGACCTTGGTCAATGGCGACACTCCTCCGACCAATTTTCCGCTCTATCAATCCTCCACGTTGGCGAGCTACCTCAGACCCTATCTGAGCTCTACCGGCAAGATCAACATCGGGCCCCTCAGTGCCATCGTGCTGATGGAGTTGGGCCAGACCAACCACAACCTGTCGTGCTTCGACTATCAGGACATGGTGCTCCTAGTGACCTTCAGCACCAGGCATCCCAACAACGGCCACGGCAACAACCTGGACGGCGTCGATTCCTCCAATCCCGGCCAAGGCCACGGGGGACCGAATGGAATGGTCGATCCTTCCGCCGGTGTGGATGACGAAATCCGCTAAACCCCGAACCCGGAATACGATGATGAAAAACATGATCCTCATTTCACTGTTGGGCAGCTTCAGCGCGGCGGCGGCCGGCGAGATGCAAGACGCCGCCACCCACGAGCAACTGGAGGTGATATACCGCAAAGCTTCTCAGGAAGATCCGATGCGCAAGCAGCTCCCG
>JAYWDF010000430.1:0-1838 GCA_043779985.1 Akkermansiaceae bacterium
GACATCGTTTCCGGCGGCGAACTTTTCCGCGTGATCAAGGCGGGCGGCGATCCGGCGCACTGCACTTTCGCCGGGGTCGGCAAGACTCGCGATGAAATCGTTTACGCCCTCGAAAAAGGGATCTACTCGTTCAATGTCGAGAGCGAGGAAGAGCTGCGCTATTTGAATAAAGTCGCTGGCGAGCTCGGCATGATCGCTCCGGCCGCGGTGCGCGTGAACCCGAACGTGGACGCCCACACCCACAAATACATTTCCACCGGCAAGTCCGAGAACAAGTTCGGCGTGGATTTCGGCGCCATCCTCGACCTTTACGAGCGCGCTTCCAAGGAACTCCCTAACATCAAGTTGCGCGGCCTGCAAATGCACATCGGCTCGCAGCTCACCTCCATCGCGCCGTTCATCGAGGCGGTTGAAAAAGTCATCCCACTGGTCACCGAGCTCAAGGCGAAGTATGGCATCGAGTTCTGGTCGATCGGCGGCGGCATCGGCATCATTTACAAGCATTCGCTCGAATCCGGCAGCGCCAATTGGTGGGAAGGCCAGCCGGTGGCAGAGCGCCCGCTCACCATCGAGCGCTACGGCCAGGAACTCGTCCCGCGCTTGAAAGACCTTGGTTTGAAAATCCTGCTCGAGCCCGGCCGCTACATCGTGGGCAACGCCGGCGTCCTGCTGACCAAGTGCCTCTACGAGAAAAAGGGCTCTGCCAAGACCTTCAAAATCGTCGATGCTGGGATGAACGACCTCATCCGCCCGGCGCTTTACGAAGGCCACCATGAAATCGTCCCCCTCACCAAGCCGTCCTCGAACGACCTCATCAAAGTCGATGTCGTCGGGCCGATTTGCGAAAGCGGCGACTTCTTCTGCCAGGACCGCGAGCTCCCGGATTTCAACCCCGGCGATACCGTCGCCCTGATGTCCGCCGGGGCCTACGGCTTCGTGATGGCCTCGAATTACAACTCGCGCCCTCTGCCCGCCGAGATCCTCGTCGAAGGTGCGACTGCGACCGTGGTTCGCAAGCGCCAGACCGTGGACGATCTGATCGAGGGTGAACTCTGAGTCCCCAGGCTCGGATTTTCAGGGCAGCTAGGTAGCCCAGTAGAATGCGACCCAAGCCGCGGCGACTCCTAAGTTCAGGAGCCAGGCCACGGCCCGAATGGAATTTGGCAAAATCGGAAACGGTGGCGCTGGATCCCTGTTGGCAATGCGGTTGAGCCGAGCCATCACGTCGGACAATCAGATCACTACCAGCGGAAACATGTAAAGGACGCAGGCCCGGATCGCCAGGGCCAGTCCGCCGGGAAGGAATGCGATAATCACCCACGCGGTTAAAAAGACACTCGTAACAGCGCGTTCCGAAGTGCCCGCGAAACTTGGCTTGTAGTCTCCGTCGTCGATCATGAAATTGCCTCTTCCGCCAAAACTGTGGGTGGAAACAGGTGTTTGATCGCCGCGAAGCGGCGGGTGTCTCTTGACTGTTGTGGGCAACTTTGTCTTCCATGCGATTTGGCGGCCCTTATTGTGAGAAATGGCTGCCCGGCGGGATGAAGCATTGATGAACCGGCGGACTCTGGCAAATTCGGTTTGCTACAGCAAAACAACCAGCAACCCGCCGATTTAACTCAAGACCTCACGCAACAAAGTCCACCGCTTCAAGGGCTTCGTTTACCACTCCGTCAGATTGAGCGGCACGGGCGATTCGATGCGGATCATTGCCGTAGTCATTCCCAGGGCCAACAGCAAACCCAGATGCTCGGGTTGCGCCAAGCCGCGTCCCGGATACGACCGCATGCCCCGGCCTCGGGAGTTCGAGTTCATCCCGGTCTGGAACATCCCCGTCT
>JAYWDF010000431.1:0-5610 GCA_043779985.1 Akkermansiaceae bacterium
CAAGCCGCGCTGATCGGCACGGCCAGCACCCAGGACAGGCTTCCCAAGAAAATCTATCGAAACTACATCAACTTCATTCCAGCCTACCTTCCCGAGCTCGACTTGCTGATGGAAACCCGGGGCTACCACGTCAAACGTTTCTATCCACTCGCTACGACGGTGACCACGCAGATCATCGCCACGGACCCGCTGCTCCAGGGCGGCCCGGCACGCCTCACGGTCAACACGGAAAATACAGGTGCTTCCCCAGCCAATAACCTTTCGTTGATACTGACCTTCTCCGAAGCCCCCACGGCACTCAGCGGTGCAGGATGGATCTGCGAGGCGATCTCACCGCTCGTCTGGACTTGTCACCGCGGCGGACTCGACAGCTCCGGACAAACGTCGCTCGCCGCCGAGTGGGACAGCCTGGCAAGCCCGGACTCCCTCGCTGTCACCACCCTCAAATCGTTCGACGGAGCCGCTGCCGAGACACTCGATAACAGCTTCCCGATCCGCGCGGAATAACAGGTGCGTCCCAAATCCAACCGGTGAACAGAGGACAGGGAAACCCACCGGGGCTGCCCTGTCTTGCCTCACTGTCCCCGCGGTTTCAGATCACTTGCCCCAGCGCTCGAGCAGCGTTTTGGCCATGTCCGAAGGTGTTTCGGCCACGGCGATGCCGCACTCTGCGAGGATGCGCTTCTTGGCTTGTGCCGTGTCATCCTCGCCACCGACGATGGCACCCGCATGGCCCATGCGGCGTCCTGGAGGTGCCGTCGCACCGGCGATGAATCCGGCGATCGGCTTCTTGCAATGATCCTTGGCCCAGCGTGCGGCGTCAGCCTCCGCATTGCCACCGATTTCGCCAATCATGATGATAGCCTCGGTTTCCGGATCCTCGTTGAACATTTGAAGAACCTCAAGGTGGTTCGTGCCGTTGATCGGATCGCCACCGATCCCCACGCAGGTGCTCTGGCCGTAGCCGAGTTGCGTGAGCTGCCAGACGGCTTCATAAGTGAGTGTGCCAGAGCGGGAAACCACGCCGACGTTGCCGCGCTTGTGGATATAACCCGGGGCGATGCCAATCCGGCAGCCACCTTGGCTTTTCTCACCGCGGCCGGGCGTCACGACGCCGGGGCAGTTAGGTCCTAGCAAACGGGATTTCGAGCCCTTGAGCATCGCCTTGACGCGCATCATGTCCATTACGGGGATGCCTTCGGTGATGCAGACGATGAGCTCGATGCCGGCATCCGCGGCTTCAAGAATCGCGTCAGCGGCAAAAGCCGGTGGCACGAAAATGGCAGACGCGGTCGCGCCGGTTTCTTGAACCGCAGCAGAGACCGTGTCAAAAATCGGCACGACGTTTTCAAACTTCAGACCACCCTTGCCGGGGGTCACGCCGGCAACCAGCTTGGTGCCATAGGCGAGTGAAAGCGAAGCATGGCGCGCACCGAAGCTGCCGGTGATGCCTTGGACCAGGACCTTGGTGTTTTCGTCAATAAGAATGGACATGGGAAGAGGTAGTTAGAGCTCAGTGAGCCGGATAAATTTATTGGACGGCGGCGACGATCTTTTGGGCGGCATCGGCCATGGTATCAGCGGCGACGATGTTGAGTCCTGAGGCGGCGAGGGTGGCTTTGCCCATCTCGACATTGTTGCCTTCGAGGCGCACGACGAGCGGGATCGGCAGGCCAGTTTCCTTGGCTGCGGCGATCACCCCTTCGGCGATGATGTTACAGTCCATGATCCCACCGAAGATGTTGATCAGGATGCCTTTCACATTGGGGTCTCCCAAGATGATCTTGAAGGCCGCCGTCACCTGCTCCTTGGATGCGCCACCCCCGACGTCTAGGAAGTTGGCAGGATCACCACCGAAGTGTTTGATGATGTCCATAGTCGCCATTGCGAGACCGGCGCCATTAACGAGGCAGGCGATATTTCCATCCAGGCCGATGTAGTTCAGCTCATGCGCGGCCGCAGCGACTTCGCGTGGGTCTTCCTCGTCGGTGTCGCGCATCGCGGAGATCTCAGGATGACGGTAGAGCGCGTTGTCGTCGAAGTTGAATTTCGCATCCAGCGCATACACGTGGTCATCGGTGGTGACGACCACTGGATTGATTTCCACCATGGAGCAGTCGCACTCGATGAACAGCTTGTAGAGAGAGTGCAGAAGACGTCCGAACTGACGGGCGGTCGTCTGAAAGCCAAGATTATGGCAAATTTTCCGCACCTGATAGGCCTGCAGACCGGCCAAGGGATCGACGTATTCGCGCAGGATTTTCTCAGGCGAGTTGGCTGCCACTTCCTCGATGTCCATGCCGCCTTCTGTGGAAACGACGATCACGGGCTGGCAGGTTTCGCGATCCATCAGGATTGCGAGGTAAAGCTCGCGGCGGATGCTGACCGACTCCGCGATCATCACCTTGCGGACCAGGCGGCCTTCGTCGCCGGTTTGCTTGGTGACGAGAACCTCCCCGAGCATCTGAGCGGCCACATCACGGGCGGATTCCGCGGATTCCACGAGGTGCACCCCGCCCTTGAAGCCGTTCTTGAAAGTTCCTTTCCCCCGACCACCGGCGTGGACCTGAGCTTTCACCACCAGGTTTTTCACCCCGAGCCACTTGGCGGCATCGAAGGCCTCCTTGGCGGTAGATGCGACTTTCCCCTTGGGGCTTGGGACTTGGAATCGATCGAAAAGCTCTTTGGCTTGGTATTCGTGAATGTTCATGGTGACGACTGGAATCGGGCGCTTACACGGAGAATCGGCGGGACCGTATTCCCCCATCCCTTGCCGGGTCAAGGCATCGTCTTGAATAATTCGCCCGTTCAGCGCCCGGCCGCGTGAATGAGCCGGATCAGGTTCCGGTTAAAGTCCCCCGCTTTCGCAAGTTCGTCGATCCCCAGATGCATGCGGTAGCGCCAGTAGAACGGCATGATCGCGGGAACGTTGATTCGCTCGGCCTCCGGGTCACGGTGCCGGATCGTTTCATCCATCGCGAGCAGATCCTGGAGTGGGAAAATCGCCCACATGGCTGGCGACTGCAGGTGCTGCCAAATGATGTGACTCGCCACGTCACCGGAAAGCTCGGCCTCTGGAAAGGCGATGCCGAACATTTGCCACGCAAATCGGGCGGTAGTCTGGTAGTCCTCTTTCCACCACGCACGCAGCGTCGGCATATCGTGGGTGGATGGACTCACGACACTCATATAGGGGGCGTGCGCCGGATTGAAGAACTCCGTTTCATGCGTCTTCGGCATCCGTTGGATTTCCAACGAGAGGATTCCCAGCTCCTTCATCACACCCGGCACACAGGCGGGAACCATGCCCAGATCTTCGCCGCAGAGCAGCATTGGGCTGGCGTGACGCATCGCAGGAAGCCTTTGATAGCCCTGCCCCTGCCAGAAATCCTCCTGACGCCGGTAGAAGTAGTCGATGTAGAGATCCTCGACCCGCCACCGGTCCTCGGAATGGAGCTCCTGATAGGAACGCGTCGCCTGCATCGAGCAGCGCGGATGGAACTGCGTGCCATGCGAGCCGGGCACCTCGAAGAACAACACCTCGCTCGCGCAGTCCAGCAAGCCAGCCCTGATGAAGTCCTCGTGCGGATGTTCCGCCAAATAGTTGACAATCCGGCGCTGGGTGGCGACTTGCTCACCCAGTTGGAAATAGCCATCCCCACAATCGTGAAGGAACCGGTCCTTCACGTAGTCCACCGCGTCCCCGAAGCGATCCCGCAGGAAATGCTCGCGGATGTAAGGACGGCAGAAGCGGTTGTAATCAAAGCGAATCCCACGCTTGTGGATCTCGTCGATATGGATCGGCAGCGCCGGATCGAAGTGCCCCATGATCCCCTCGACATGGTCAAACGGCACCTGCCAGATGCGGAAAAACCCGAGGATGTGATCGATCCGATAGGCATCGAAATAATGGCTCAGCTGGGCGAACCGCGAGCGCCACCACGCGTAGTCATCCAGCTGCATGACCTCCCAGTTATAGGTCGGAAACCCCCAGTTCTGCCCTTTCACCGCGAAGGCATCAGGCGGCGCGCCGGCCTGCGCATCCATCTTGAACAAATGCGGCGCGGACCAGGCGTCCACCGACTGGCGGTCGATGCCGATGGGCAGGTCCCCCTTGAGAGCGAGCCCGCGCGCGTGCAAATGATGCACCGCATCGGCGAGCTGGCGGTCGAGCTCACATTGCAACCAACAATGATAGGCGAGCTCCATCCACGCGGCGTGGCCCGGCTTTGCCAATGCATGCACCCGCGCCCTATCAAACACAGCCCATTCCTGCCATTGGCTGAAATCGGCGGTGCCGTAGTGGTCCCGCTTGACGCAAAACACCGCGTAGGGAATCACCCACTCGCCATTGGCTTCCAGAAACTCGCTGAACGCAGCACTCGCCAGGATCTCGCCGGAATGCTTGTCGAAAATCTGCCGGGTCAGCTTGGTTTTCACCCGCATCACCGCCTCATAGTCCACCTGCTCGAGCGCGTTCAACTGATCCCGCGCACTGTCCAACTCCGCCTCGAACGTGGCTGGCATGAGGTAGCTCAAGTCGTCGATCCGCAGATAGAGCGGGTGCAGCGCGAAAACACTGATCGCCGAATACGGGTAGGAATCCGTCCAGTCGTGCGAGGACGTCGTGTCGTTGATTGGCAGGATTTGAATCAGTTTAAGACCCACGCCGTGCGCCCAGTCTCCCAAGGCCTTGAGATCGGCAAACTCGCCGACACCGAGGCTCCCCTCGCCGCGCAGCGAGAAAACCGGCATGGCGACACCGGCCGCACGATAGAGCCCACTGCTGTCGCGGCGGTAACATTCATCCTCCACCCTGGTCCACTGCCGGGGCGCGAACGAGCGGGCCGGCAGGGTGCGGTTCTCCCCAAGCTCCATGCTCACGACGCATTTCAAGCGGAGATCGAACATTCCATACTTGTATTCGATATTCCAATCCACCGGCAGGTAGAGCGCTCTCTGCCAGACATTCGGAGCCGTTTCCTGAAGAGGAAGCGCCGAGTGCCACCCCCAGTTGCCGATTTCACTAACACTCCCGATGAGACACGGCACCTGTCCGTCCGGGACCGACGCCATGCGAAGGCGAAACAAGTGGTTCGCCTTGTCCGGCACCGCGAGTTCGTCAAAGGGGCCGCGGGGTGGCAGCACCGCGAGGAAGGCATTCGTTTCAAAGGCGTAGTCTACCGTGCCGGCCGAACACCAGGAATCCAGCAGGAGCATGGCATCAAGCGCACCCAAGTCCACCTCAGTGGATCGTGGTCCATGCCATTCGTCGAGTTGCACCCCGTTGGACGACTGGCGGAGTTGATAGCTGTAGTCCATCCGGAAGCGGCCGGAGCCATGCACTTCCACGGAGGTTTCCCACTGCCGCTCGTTGATCCAGTGCAGGGGCACGACTTGATCGAAACGGACGCCCTTCTCATCCAGCACGGTTGAGTATTTCAACCAAAGCGACTGACCGGGCACAGTGTGATAATTCAGGCGGAAAACGATTTTCATGGGTAACAGTTGACTGCAAATGTCCGAAAATCGTCTGCGGTTGGCGATATGAAAAAATCCTCCCCCTGCCACATCCCGCACCTTGACGAAGTGAATTCCCCGTGCGAGCTG
>JAYWDF010000432.1:0-1836 GCA_043779985.1 Akkermansiaceae bacterium
GGTATTTGTTACTCATAGTCAGTTTGTTGTGAAACCAGACTAGATGAATCCTCGCCTCTGCATATCTAACTTTTATTCGCTAACAACCTGAAACCGCCGGGAACACAATCCAATATTTTCAAACGTTTCCATCAGCTTGGCAGCAAGGCGCGGTATATTGGTGTTTCTTGGTTTGGAGATCCACCTAATCCCGGAATCAATCTTGTTCTTCCCCCAGATTATCATCAAGCAGTAGATAATGGCCTAAAAGCGGGAATCGTTGCAAAAGTTCGGTTAGGATTCACCCAAGGATCCAGTTTGACCGTGCTAGCTCATAGCTTGGGTAATTCACTGGCTGGAAGTGCTATAGCCAATCACGGACTCGAAGTAGAACAATATTACATCATCAACGGAGCGATTCCACTCCAAGCATATGACTCCTTGCAGACCAGCAACTCAAGTGGTCACCCGGATATGAAGCGGAATATGACCGAAGATGACTGGAAGCCTTTTTACGATCATGGAAACGGAGAGCAGCAGAAGCTTTTTGCCTCAAACTGGCATGAACTGTTTGCGGCTACCCCCACCGATAATCGCAACAAGCTCACGTGGAAAGAAATTTTTGCCAAACCCCAGCTTCTGAGCGTGGCATATAATTTCTATTCGCCAAGCGATGAGGTTGTCGAGAATGCGGATGAGACAGAGGAATTTGGAGACTGGGCAAACCTTTGGGATGCAGGACACGGGGGACGACATGCTTGGGTTCAGCAAGAAATCGCTAAAGGAGGCCAGCATGCCGTCACAGCTTCATCATTCCATGATCTGAATGGCGGATGGAGATTTAATAATAACCCTACCGCCAACACCCCTTTAGAAGCAGGATACGCCAAAGAAAATTTAACGAGAACTGGCTGGAGGCCATATACTGTCGCAGAAGCCGCAGCTGAAATCACGGACGCTGAACTTAAATTAGTGCCTTATCACCTACCATTCCTATATCACGGTCTTTACGATCCGGCGCAGGGCAGTTCAACGGCGGGAGTCACCACAAACAGATACAAGCTCTTGGGTTCAGGCATACCGGCGACTTCTTATGCGATCGCGGCAAATGACTTACCAAAGCTAAATCAAGTTAACGGAGGTGAACAAAGAAACTTTAACATGCCACAGGCATTGAGGAGTCCTGGAGGCTACAGCTCTTGGCCTGAAGATGAAAACAGTAACGCACCAGAAGACTGGATGCACAGCGACTTCAATGATGTCGCACTGCAATTTCTTCATCCCATGTATCAGAAAATGATTGATCTCGCAGAACTGGATAAAAATTAGAAGCCAATGAAAACAATATCTCTATTATTTGCTAGCCTAATTTTGGTTGGCATCGCCTCATGTCAGGAAGTTCGAACTGTCAAAGTGACCGTAACCGAAGAGGACGGAACTTCCATCGAAGGAGCTGATGCAACCATTACCTTTCTGGGATACAGCGGGCGCCAGACTCAGCGATTAAAAGGAAAAACAGACTCATCCGGCCTTTTTCAGGCGAGCGGTAGCCCTCAACTGAGAATGTATGTCAAGTTAAAAAAGGAAGGGTATTACGACACAAATTCGGAACCTTTAAGTCGCACGCAGAATCATGATCTCACTTTCGTATTGAGGAGCATTAAAAAACCAATTCCCCTTTATGCAAAAACCTTTCGTGGCAATTTACCAACGCTAGGGGATAAACATGGTTTCGATTTTCAGGTAGGAGACTGGGTAGCCCCCCATGGTAATGGATTAATCTCCGATGTGACTTTTTGTGCAAAAATAGAGGAGCAGGAAACCGCAAATGGAAAACCTGTTGGCTCAATCCAAATA
>JAYWDF010000433.1:0-14856 GCA_043779985.1 Akkermansiaceae bacterium
GTCAACGCTTCGTCGATGACCTCGAGCATGAAGTCGGCATCCTCTTGAGAGATACACATGGGCGGCTTGATGCGCAGGGTGTTTCCCCACAGCCCTCCCTTTCCGATGAGGAGCCCGAGGTCCTTGCAGCGTTCAAATACCTCAGCACACGCTTCCTTCGCAGGCTCCTTGGTGCTCCGGTCCTTCACCAGTTCCACCCCAAGCATCAATCCCAGCCCGCGCACTTGGCCGATGATGGAATGCTTTTCGGCGAGTCGCTCGAAGCCTTTAGTTAGATAGGCGCCCACGTGGAGGCAGTTTGCTTGCAATCCTTCCTTCTCGATGACCCTGAGCACCGCCCGGCCTTGGGCGCAACTCACCGGGTTCCCTCCGAATGTGTTGAAATGAATCCGGCTGGCTAGCGACCGGGCGATCTCGGGAGTCGTGACCACTGCTGCTAAGGGGCAGCCGTTTCCGATGCCCTTGGCCATGGTCACGATGTCCGGCATGACCCCTTGGGTTTCAAATCCCCAGAAATGAGTCCCGGTACGGCCGAAGCCAGCCTGCACCTCATCCGCGATACACAAGCCGCCGGCGGCTCGCGCGTGTTCGTAGGCGTGCTTGAGGTAGCCCTCGGGAAATACAACGGATCCGCCCACACCTTGAATGGACTCAGCGATGAAGGCTGCGATCTTACCCGACGTGCCGAACTGAATCAACTCACCGACATCCGCCGCATATTTCCTCCCCGCATCGGGATCATCGGCGCCATGCGGGCCTCGATAGAGATCAGGCATCCGCGCGTGCTGGACGCCGAAGGAATGGGGCACGTTGAATTTCCAAGTGTGATGGGACGTGAGCGCCATGGTGCCAGGGCTTCCCCCGTGATAGGCATTGCGAAGTGCGATCAGGTCGTAATTCCCTGTGTAGGCGCGTGCCATCAACACGGCCAGATCGTTCGCCTCCGAGCCCGAGTTTACGAAATAACAGACCTTGAGATCCCCCGGCATTTTCGCTGCGAGCTCCTTGGCATAAAGCGCGATTCCCGGATTGAGGTAGATCGTGGTAGTGTGCTGGATCGTCTCGTTCTGGAGATTCGCCGCCTTCACGACCTCCGGGTGGCAGTGCCCGACACTCACCGTCACGATCCCGCCGAAGCCGTCGAGATAGCGTCTTCCCGTCTCATCAAAAAGGTATTGCCCCTGGCCCTCCACGACCATGAGCGGCTTTCGATAGTAGTGGAAGATCGCGGGGTTGACGAATTCCTTGCGCAGCTCCAGGACCTCGGCAGGAGAGGGGCCGGTGTAGGGTTTCGGCGTGTAATCGAATGGCGGGAGCTGGGGCATGGTGGTGGGGATTGGAAATTGGCGGTTTTCGTTAGATCGATCAAAGCGTTGGCGCACTGGCACGTGCAACCTTCGGCTCGCGGTGCAAAAACGTTCCCCACGCCGGTTCGCCAGCCCACTCGCCGTTGCGGACCATGACTTTGCCGCGCACGGTGACAAGTTCCGCGCGGCCCATGACTTTCCGTCCTTCGAATGCCGAGTAGTCGGTCGCCATGGAGTGGGTGGCCGCTGAAATTTTGCCGCACCATGAGGGATCCCAGATGACCAGGTCCGCATCACTGCCCGCGGCGATGGCACCTTTTCTCGGATAAAGCCCGAAAATCCTCGCTGCTTGCGTGCTCGCGCAGCGCACCAATGTCTGCAAGTCGATCCGTCCGCGGCATACGCCCTCGGTGTAGAGGAGTTTGACGCGCTCCTCGATGCTTGGAATCCCGTTAGGAATGAGCGTGAAGTTTCCCGCCTGTCCGGTGGGCAGGAGATCTGCTCCGGTGCACTTCGCTGGGTCGGGGTGGCCCATGTGCTTTTGGGTGCGAAAATCGAACGGGGCGTGGTCAGTTCCTATGGTATTGATGATGCCGTTAGCCAGTGATTCCCAGAGGAAATCCTGATGTTCCTTTGAGCGGATCGGTGGACTCATCACGTATTTGGCTCCTTCGAAATCGGGTTGTTCGGCGTAGCTGCTGTCGAGCGTGAGATAGGGAACCACCGTTTCGATCCATGCCTTCACCCCGCGCGCGCGGGCGGCGGTGATTGCTGCCACTGCCGGGATGCAACTGGTATGCACGACATACACTTCAGCACCCGTCATTTCAGCGAAAGTCATTAGATGGTGACATCCTTCCGCTTCCACAAAAACCGGGCGAGAGGGCTCGTGCCACTCGGGGCCGGTCTTGCCTTGCGCGACGAGTTCTTGCTGGGTTGCCGCGACGAGGTCTGCATTCTCGCAATGCGCGGTCACCACCACTCCCAGCTCACGGGCGAGTGAGAGTGTCTGATAGAGCTCGGTGTCTTCAATGCCGAAGGCTCCCTTGTAGGCGAGGAATACCTTGAACGAGGTGATGCCTTCCTCGGCAACGATCGCCCGCAGCGCGTCGGCGGTTCCCGCGTCGAAACGAGTCACGCCCATGTGAAATGTGTAGTCACACGACGAGATACCCGCCGCCTTGTTTTTCCAAAGCCGGATCGCCTCGCGTGGCTCTTCACTGCGGGACGGACAGCACATCTCGATCAAAGTGGTGGTGCCACCCATCAGCGCGGCCTTGCTGGCGCTGGCATAGTCGTCTTTCGCGAAGGTGCCCATGAATGGCAGATAGATGTGTACATGGGGATCGATGAATCCGGGGAAAACAAACTTGCCTGTCGCATCGATGATTTCCGCGTCTGCCGAGGCTGCTAGTTCGGTTCCGATTTCGACAATCACCCCGTCGCGGCAAAGGATGTTTCCTCGAAAGTGTGCGTCAGCGGTGACAATGGTTCCGTTTTGAATGAAGAGGCTCATGATCGGTTATTTGGCCCAGATTTCCCCATCACCAAAGCCAAACCACCGGGTGGTGGTGGTTTTGCGCTGGGTGTAAAATTCGACGCCTTCCTTGCCTTGGATGTGCAGGTCGCCGAAGAAGGAATCGTTCCACCCGCTGAACGGAAAGTAGGCCAGCGGTGCGGGCACGCCGACGTTGATCCCGATCATGCCGGCTCTCACCCGGCGTCGGAATTCGCGGGCAGCCTTGCCCGAGTTGGTGAAGATCGCGGCTCCGTTGCCGAAGGCTTGGCGATTTGCTGTAGCGATCGCCTCATCGAGCGTCCTGGCCCGCATCACCGCGAGCACCGGTCCGAAGACCTCCGTTTCCATCAATGGGTTGGATTCCGCAACCTGGTCAATGAGGGTTGGACCCAGGAAAAATCCTTCCGGAGCTTCTTTGACGACGGTCGGCCGGCCATCTGCCAGCACGACGGCTCCGGCGCGTTCTCCGGCATCGATGAGACCGGCCACTCTCGCTCGATGCTCGGATGAAATTACGGCACCCATGTCCGGCTGTACTTCTCTAACGTCAGTGGGGCCTACCTTCATCGCTTTCACCAAGTCGGCTAGAGCGGGGAGCAGCCTTTCTCCCGCCTCGCCTACGGCGACCGCGGTAGAGCCTGCCATGCAGCGCTCACCCGCGCAGCCGAATGCGCCGTCTTTTACGGCCTCCACCGTGCGGTCGACGTCCGCGTCAGGCATGAGGATGATGAAATTCTTGGCCCCGCCGGCTGCTTGGACGCGCTTGCCGTGGAGAGTTCCTTTCCGGTGGATTTCGCGGGCAACGGGGGTAGAGCCCACAAAGCTGATCGCCTTGACATCTGGGTGTTCGAGGATGGCATCCACGCATTCCCGTCCGCCGTGGATGATGTTCATGACGCCGGGTGGCAGCCCTGCCTTTTCTAGCAAGTCGACGACCCGCTGCATGGTGAGCGGCACTTTTTCGCTGGGCTTGAGAATGAAAGTGTTCCCGCAGGCGATGGCGGTTGGCCACATCCACATCGGCACCAGCGCAGGGAAATTGAACGGACATATGCCGGCGACGACCCCGAGCGGATGGCGGTCGGTGTGGCAGTCGATGCCACGTGCGATGTTCTCCAGACTTTCACCCATGAGCAGGGAGGGGATTCCGCAGGCATACTCGACCACTTCAATGCCACGCCGGAGGTCGCCGCGCGCTTCGGAAAGGGTCTTTCCGTGTTCGGTGGCGATTCCGAGACAGAGATCTTCGAATGCGTCCTCTAGCAATATCTTCGCTCGAAAGAGCACCTGCGCCCGTTCATTGGGCGGGGTGTCGCGCCAGTCGGGGAATGCAGCCTTCGCGGCAGCCACGGCTGCGGCCACTTCCACGGGACCACACATCGGGACGCTGGCGATGACGCTGCCCCGCGATGGATTATAGACCGGGCTTGCGGGTTTGCCTGCCGGGGTGACCCATTTTCCGCCGATGTAGAGTGGGCAGACTTGATTTTCGGAGGCAGTCATGGTTTTAGAAGAGAGGAGATTGGCACGTTTGAAGCTATATCAGCGTATTCCGTGCCACTCCGGCAAGTCCTTAACCTGTAAATTACCATGTCACGCATTGTCAAAGCAGGCCTCATCCAGGCCACATCCACTCATCCAGGTGATTCAGACCCCTCCGCGATCCGAGCGGCCATGATCGACAAACACATGGCACTCATCGAGGAGGCTGCAGCGAAGGGTGTGCAGGTGCTTTGTTTGCAGGAGCTTTTCTATGGTCCCTATTTTTGCGCGGAGCAGGAAACCCGGTGGTATTCGATCACCGAACAGATTCCCGCCGGTCCCACCACGCAACTGATGATGGAAACCGCCAAGCGCCTGCACATGGTACTGATCGTGCCGATCTATGAAGTCGAAAATACGGGTGTCTACTATAACACCGCCGCGGTGATCGATGCGGATGGCAGCTATCTCGGGAAATATCGAAAGCATCACATCCCGCATTGTCACCCCGGTTTCTGGGAGAAATTTTATTTCCGCCCAGGGAATCTAGGCTATCCGGTTTTCCAAACGGCTGTGGGCAGGATAGGAGTGTATATCTGCTATGACAGGCACTTCCCTGAGGGCGCGCGTTGTCTGGGGCTGAATGGCGCGGAAATAGTTTTCAATCCCTCCGCCACAGTGGCGGGACTCAGCGAGTATTTATGGAAGCTGGAGCAGCCTGCACACGCCGTGGCAAATGGTTATTTCGTCGGCGCGATCAACCGGGTTGGAACGGAGGCGCCGTGGAACATCGGCGAGTTCTACGGGCAATCGTATTTTTGTGATCCGCGTGGCCAAATGGTGGTGGTGGGCAGTCGCGATCAGACGGAGCTCATCGTCGCGGATCTGGATCTGGAGATGATCGAACAGGTGAGAAACACGTGGCAGTTTTACCGGGACCGCCGACCGGAGTCGTATGGTGCTATTGTCGAGCAATGAATTTATTCTAAATCCTTCCGGCCGACTCCGGCATGTGTTACGCTTCCGCATGATCGCGTCCGCGCTGACCGTTCCGTCATTTTTGATGACGGGCATCACCCAGGAGATTCTGATGCGCATGGGTTTCGCCGCGTTGGCCGGGACCTTGCTGGGCATCGAACGGGAGCGGCACGGGCGGGCCGCCGGCCTGCGGACGATGTTGCTGGTGTGTCTGGCGGCCTGCATCGCGATGATTCTTTCGGACGAGTTCTATCGCCACAGTTTTGCCATGCAGAACAGTACGGCGAGCTGGCACCCCGACCCGGCGCGGCTTGCGGCCGGGGTCTTGTCAGGCATGGGCTTTCTCGGCGCGGGGGTGATCATCCACCAGAGCAATCACTTGATCCGGGGGGTGACGACTGCGGCCACTCTCTGGTTCGTCACGATCATTGGGCTGGCGTTCGGTGCTGGCTCGATCGGTGTCGGGCTGGTGGCGACCGTGAGTTCGCTGTTGATTCTCGCGATGATTCCCTATGCGGAAATGCTGATTAAAAACGATTGGTATTCCGATTTGGGCGTGTCCTTCGCGCCATCCACTTGTTCGGTTGAAACTATCGTGAAGGCGCTGGAGCCCTTGGGAGTAAAGGTCAAGGCGATCGACATCGATGAAGATCTCGTTCATGACAGTTGCCTCGCCACGTTTCACCTCAGATACAAGCGCAAGGGCATGGTGGTATTCACCGAGTCCATCACGGCTGTCACCCGGGCGGTGCCTGGGGTGAGTCGCATCACTTTCGCGAGTTGAGTGCAGGAAACGCACGGTTGGGAAAAAGGCTGGATTGACATCGGTGGGGATAGAATTGTTGATTCCTAGCACCCGTGTTTTTCGACCTTTTCCTCAATGTCTGTGCACCGATCTTCGTGATTGTCGGCGTAGGCTGGCTGTTGGACCGGATGTTCCGTCTGCATCTGGAGAGCTTGGTAAAGCTGAACATCTATCTCATGGTGCCGGCGTTCATATTTACCCATGTGATGGCCACCGAGCTTGCCGGGCGGGAGGCATTGCAGATCGTCGGATTCACTCTGGCGACCATCGCGCTCATGTTCATCGGGAGTGTGATCGCTGCCTGTTTTTATAAAATGCCGGTTCGGCAGCGGCAATCGCTCTCGCTCGCCACGATGTTTTACAACTGTGGGAATTACGGGTTGCCGCTGGTTACCCTCGCGTTCGGTCATCGGGCTGCCGCGGTGCAGATCTATGTGTTAGCGACCATGAACGTGGCCACCTATACCATCGGCCTCTTTCTCGCACAATCCCACGGCGAAAATGCAGGCTCGCACCGCAAGGCGCTCAACAAGGTCCTGCGGCAGCCGACGATCTACGCCTTGCTGGCCGGAATTGTGTGCAAAAGCCTCGCCCTACCGGTGAAGGATGTCCTTTGGATTTGGCAACCGCTCGACCTCTTGCAGTCCTGCCTCATCGGCTTCGCACTGGTGACCCTCGGAGTGCAGATGTCGCAAACCAAGCCCGCCCCGTTCAATGCGCCACTGTGGTCAGCCATCGGCCTGCGGCTCGTCATCGCGCCGCTCTTCGCTGTGCCGCTGGTGCTCGCCTTCGGTTTCTCGCGCGAAACGTCCGCCTCGCTCATTCTCGCCGCTGCCGCGCCGACGGCGGTAAACACCGCGCTGCTCGCGCACGAATTCGGTGGTGACATCTCGTTTTCCACCTCGGCCGTGTATTACAGCACCTTGTTCAGCTTGGGAACCACGACGATTCTGTTGTACATTTTGAAACTTTGGCTGTGATTCGCCGTTTTCATGGCTCGTCACGGTGGCTTTGAGCGGTCAAGCTCTCCGCAGTCAACCGCTCAGCCAACACAAAGAGGGGCTCAATCATCACCAAGCACGACCTTGAAAACATTCAAAGAACTCGGAATCCCGGCCAACCTGATGCAGGGGCTTCAGGAACTCGGCATCATTCATCCCACGGAAATCCAAGATAAGGCGATTCCTTTCCTGCTGGAGGACGGCGGTGATTTGATCGCCCAAGCGCAGACCGGCACGGGCAAAACCGCGGCTTTCGGTCTGCCCTTGCTGATGAAAGTGAACCCGAAATCCAGAGAGATCCAGGCCTTGGTGGTCGCTCCGACGCGTGAGTTGGCCAAGCAGATCGGCAAGCAGCTCTTCCGTTACACCAAGTTTTCCGAGAAAATATTCGTGGAGGTGCTCTGCGGCGGTGACGACTTCGACAAACAGGTGGCGGCCTTGCAACGGCCCACCCACATCGTCGTCGCCACGCCCGGCCGTCTCATTGATTTGATTCACAAGAAGGCGCTGACCCTCGTGGGAGTGAAGCACCTCGTGTTGGACGAGGCGGATGAGATGCTGAGCATGGGATTCAAGAAGGAGTTGATCAAAATATTCGGCCTCACCCGGGCGCGCAAGAGCACCTGGCTGTTTTCCGCAACCATTCCGGATGCGATCCACGGACTGATCAAGGACTGCATGACAGGAAAGCCCCATCTTTTGAAAATTGACAAGGCTCACATCGTCAACCGCGATATCGACCATCAATTCGTCATTTGCAGCCGCGATGACAAAACGACATTTATCGCCAATTTCCTCAAGCGTCAGCAGGATAACCGGGGCGTCATCTTCTGCCGGACCAAAGCCGGAGCGATCATCCTCGGCAAGCAGCTAATCACCAAGGGCTTTCCTGTCGATGTCTTGCAGGGGGATCTTACCCAAAAAGAGCGCGACACGGTCATGCGCTCGTTCAAAAAGGAGCGCACGCAGTTCCTCATCGCCACGGATGTGGCAGCGCGCGGCATCGATGTAGAAGGGCTGTCTTTCGTCATTCACCACCAGCTCCCGGAGCAAATGGAATACTACACCCATCGTAGCGGTCGGACGGCTCGTGCAGGTAAAAAGGGCATCTCGGTCACCTTGATCGAGCCTCGGGAGCGCGCGAAGATCACCCGGTTGGAAAACGAGCTGGGCCTTTCGTTCAGCGAGGTGCATTGACCGTCGAGTGACGCGGGCGCAAATTGAGACGCATATCGTGCAACTTGCCCCGTGCGGAGCTTCATTGAAACCACCTGCCATGCCGTCGGGTGCTGTAGATGCGGCGTTTCGCGATCTCGGCATGCCATCCGCTAAACCGGAGGTATGCAAACACCACTCTCCAGCTCGTCAAAATTCTCATGCTCCGGCATTACGGGAAAATTCACGGCCATCTTAGGTTCAGTGATTCTCGGGCTTTCCCTGCAAGTTTCCCATGGAGATATTCCTGACCGGAGTTCCGGCGAATTTCGCGGAATTTACAAAGTCACCTCCAGCACGGATCCGGCGTTTCCAACCCAGGCGAACCGGGAATGGTTTCTCGACTTTGGCAATGGGATCAGCTCGGGAAAATTCAGCGGCACAGTCGCCGTCTCGCTGCGTCAGAATCCAAGTGTCAAAGTGCGAATCATGGTCTGGCAGTATTTCCCGAAGCAAGGCCGCCTCATCATCGGCGAGCAGGCCCACGAAGGTGCAAGAACGGCGGTGGCCTTGGGAAATTGGCAAATGGCTCCGGCTTCACGTGGCGTGACCTTTGAGCGTGAAAACTATCGCGTCGTGCTTCATCAGGTAGATCCTCGGGATTACTGAACTCCGCTGCTACTGGCGCCGATGCGCGTTCTTTCGGGAGATAAGCGTAGGAAACCTCGCTTGAATCGCGTTTCCTTGTCTCATGAAACGCCTGATGATCACCCTCGCCTTGGTGCAGGCCGCGCCGGGTGATGAAGACTTTTGGGACTTAGCGCCGATCCGGTATTCGGACACGGAGCCGGCAAACCGCTTGTCAAAACTGGCCGCAGAACTCGCGTCAGGGGCGAGGAGGACCGAGGGTGCCACGGCGTTGGAACGCCTCAAGTTTGTTTTGAAAGAGCTGGATGTGCCGGAGGCGTCTCAACTCTTGGTATTCTCCAAGACGAGTCACCAGAACCCGCTTATTCACCCGCGCAATCCGCGCAGCCTCTATTTCTCACAAGAAGCCTACGTCGGCTACGTTCCGGGCGGCGATATTGAAGCGATCATTCAGGATCCCTTGCTCGGTCCCGTATTCTATCTTATTTCAGCGAGTCCTCCCGGTGCCTTGAAGATCGAGCGCGATCTAACGAACTGTATCTCCTGCCACGGCACGACAAATACGGAACATGTTCCCGGGATGCTCGTCCGCTCGGTCTTTCCTGATGAAGACGGGCATCCCTTGTTGGCGCTGGGAACCCGTCTGGTCAATCACGAGACGCCCTTGTCGGAGCGTTGGGGCGGCTATTATGTCACCGGTCGCAGTTCTCTGGCACATTTGGGGAACCGGACCTATCAAGAAACTGGACCGGTAGATCCTCGGTCCGACAGTCTGGAGGACCTGAAAAATACCATCGATGTGTCAAAATACTTGAGGCCGACCAGTGATGTTGTTGGCTTGTTAGTAATAGAGCACCAGTGCCGGATGCATAATCTACTCAACGCGGCTGCCATGCGATACCGACGCGCCTATTTTCTAGGCCGAGCCCTCGATCCTCAAGGCGATCCGGACCAAGGGTCCGCCGGTCAAGTTGCGGACAGCGCGGCGGAGAAAATTGTGGACTGCCTGTTCTTTAAAAACGAGGCGGATCCGGGCGAAGGCCTCACGGGCGGAGATGAATTTCAAGCCGCGTTTACAGCCCGCTTTCCTAGGACCCGCGACGGCCAATCACTCGCCGATTTTCAACTCTACGACCGCATCTTCAAGCATCGGTGTTCGTATATGATCTACTCGTCCGCTTTCAAATACCTTCCGCCCCGTGTCAAGGCAGCCGTCGTTGCCAAAATGCGCTTGGCGCTGGCCGGTGACAACCCTGCAGTGGATTGGCTTAAGCCCTCCGAGAGGAGAAAAATCGCATCCATTCTCAGCGCAACGTTGCCTGACTGGGGTCGGTAGCCCGATTCCGACAAGCTCTCATTGGCAGGGCTGGAATCCCGCCCTGTCCTTAAAATCCGATTGCGGGATGCCGTTCCCGCAGGTAGACTGGGTAGTGGTAAGATTGCCACTGTGACTATGAACTCCAATTTCGAAGATCCGTCGTTGCTCGCGGGAAAAATTGCAGAAGCAGAGGCAAGGCTTGACCACTTGGAACAGGCCATCGCGGAGATCGGACATCCGGCTAACTATGAGCTTAAGCGTCGCTTCGCTGTCTTGAAAATCGAGGGACATGCTCTGAAGCGCAACTTTGAGGAATCCCAGAATCGGGGGATGCCGCATGATGTCAGGCTCGAAAAAATTGAGGCACTGCTTCATCACATCGATCGAGAAGAATCCTCGGTCGCCCACGAAGCGGGTTTCCTGCATCAGGCGGCGCCTTCCTCCATGACCTTTGCCATCCAGACTGGCGCACACTTGGTCGATCTGGCCCGGCGTGGCGTCAAGGCGGTGCTTGGGGAGCATCATCCGCTCGGGGAGTCGGCATTTGTCAATCACAGCCGCGCGAATCTTGAGACCGAGTTCGGACTACCCCACGCGGAAGAGCCGACGACTCCACCTGAGCGGTAGCGGATCTATCACGGGTGTGTCCGAAATGACTCGGGCACCTCGCCGCGAGCCGCTCCTAGCAAGCTTCCAACAACTGCGGCGCGGTGGCAGTTGTCACCGCCGACCATGGCATTCGCAACGACGCCTGCGGCATAATCATTGTGGTATTTCCACGCCAGATAGAGCGCTGCCGGCATCGCTTCTGCGATATAGCAGGCCGGGCTGAAGCGGGTGCCGATGACATGGTCATCCGCTTGATGTAGCCAGGAATCTGCCTTGGTGCCGGAGATCCAATCTCCCGCGCATCTCCGCATCGCGTCCCGCAGTGGCTCCCCGTCGGCAAGCGCCACAAGGAGCCGCACGAGGGTGTCCGCCGCTCGGAGAACATTGGGATGGTTGTGTGTTAGGCCGACGTGTTCCTTGACGGTTCGCCGGACCTCATCGCAGGAAACTCCGTCCAAGGCAGCGACCAATGCGGGCACGGTGGCGAGCCCGCCGATGTGTTCATCGCTGATTCCGCATTTTCGCGGCATCTTGCCCTGCGCATATCGCGTGAAGAACGCGCGATGATATTCCTCCACATACGTATCCCTGTGCCAGGCGGGCTCGTGCATCCTTGCAATGTACCGCTCCAGCCACGCATCCGCGTCGTATCCTCCGCGTTCCTTTGTCATAGCGAAGAGTTCCGCAGCAAGTTTGAAATTCAAAGTATTCTCCCCTGCCTTGAGAAACTGGTGATAGTGAATGCCCTGCTGCCCCCAATAGTCGGCTTGCTCGCGCAGAATGTCGCCCCGGTTGTTGAGAGCTTGGTAGCTCGAGCGCCACAAGATACTGTCCGGGTGCGGATTTCGCGGGGCCATGAAATGATCCACCGTCCCATAGTCCCGCCGCAGGGCCTCGCGGTCGTAATACCAATGCACGGGCATCGCCAGCGCATCGGCTGCAAGGGAACCTTCGTAACCTGCAATCAATCGATTCATAATCCTGCTTTAAGTCGGGATCCGCCCCAGTCAAGCCCTGCCATGGGCTGTCATTGTAGGAATGTCTGACGCAGTCGATAAAGTCGGCCTTCGGCTTGCGCGGAAGGCGCTCTTCCGCCACGCTTCCCGCCATGAATCTCACCCACGCGCTCCAGATGGATCCCCACCTTTTGCTAGGACTCCTCAATACCGAGCTGAGAAATCATTGCGACTCGCTCGAAGATCTTGTGAAAACCCATGATATTGATCCGCAAGCACTCGTCGAAAAAATGGCGGCCGCAGGCTATATCTATCAAACCGGGCTAAATCAGTTTCGTTGATACCCGTCCGGAATTGATTGGACCGGACGGCAAAGAACGAATGGTGAAACCACGAGCGCTTCGAACTCGGTCACGCCGTCACTCCACTGCGCTGCGTGGAGTGCTTCGATCTTGATCAAATCGCCCGCCTTCAGCCACGCTTGCACTTGATCCGCCCGGTTGCTGGAAATGGCGACCCCGACGATTTCCAACTTCAATGCCGGATCGACGAAATAGAGCGTGCCCTTCAGCGAATGGGGGGCCAGATAGCTCCATGGCACCCGGCCGGTATAATTGGCCAATTTTTCCTGGCTGCTGGATGACTCTTCGTCGTGGGTGGGACTGTTTAGCGGGTCGGGCGGGGATGAATCATTGGAGATCACGGGGCAGTAGATAGCACGAAAGTGAGGGTCCTCCAAGCGGTGATAGGAGCGTTTGGATTCGTCATGAAAGGTTTCCGCGCTTTTGAGAGAAATACCATTTGCAACGGTTCCCCGCTACGATTAGTTTTAACCTCAACCTACAACCAATAACCTATGAAAACTAAAGTATTCACTCTGCTCCTTGTCGCAGCCGGCATTTCCTCCCTCGCTTCGTGCCTGCCGCTGGCCGCGGGTGCTGCCGCTGGCTATGTCGCCCACAAGGAAGGCTATCGCGTCCATAATCCGGTCACGAAACGCTGAGCTTGAAAAATAGTCATCACCCGGGACATGTGCGATGAATCCACAATGTCCCGGGCGCTGACGTTTAGATTTTTGCAATTGCCGTTGCGGCGATGTGCGCGGTGGTCCAAGCCGCTTGGAAATTGAACCCGCCGGTGATGCCGTCGATGTCGATGCATTCGCCTACGAAATAGAGGCCGGGAATGGTCCGGCTCTGCATCGTGCGGAAGTCGAGAGTTTGACGTGCGATGCCTCCCGCGGTGACAAACTCGTCCTTGTTAGTGGTCTTGCCGGTGGCTTCGAAGCGGGAGGATTTCAGCGCCTCCAACAGGCGACGGCCTGCGATTTGAGAGAGTTGGCTCCAAGTGATGTGAGGTTCGATTTCGCACGAGCCCACGATACTCTCCCAGAGCCGACGGGAGATGGGTGGGATCGGGCTGTTACGGACAAGCTTTGCGCCGTGGCGCTGCCGATTCTCAGTGAAGCGGGCCTGGAGCGCCTCTTGCCCCAACTCCGGAAGCCAATCGATTAGAAAGGGGAAATGGTGTTGAGTGGCAGCCAGGTTGCGGGCTTCCCATGCGGAGAGCCGAAGAACGGCTGGCCCGCTGAAGCCCCGGTGGGTAATGAGAAGCGGGCCCACTTGGGCGGGGTGCGGTCCTTCCCGGCGGATCGCGACTTTCGGATGCGAGACCCCGGCCAAACCGCTGATCCGCGCGTCCGTCACATTGAAAGCGAACAGCGAGGGCACCAGCGGCTCGACGGATTGATCCAGTGCTTTGAGCTCGTTGAGCAAGGGGCTAGCCTTGAGTGAGCCGGTGGCAAAGCAGACAGCGCGGGCTTCGACCGGCTCTAGCACATTTTCAAAACGGAGCGCGAAACCTCCGTCCCCGAGGCGTTCGATGCCGATCAAAGGGCGTTTCAGATGCAATGGAATGTCACACTCGCTGGCCCGCTTTAAGAAGCAGTTGATGATGGTTTCAGAGTCATCTGTGTCGGGGAACATCCGGCCGTCGGCTTCGGCCTTGAGCGTGACGCCATAGCGATCGAACCACTCGACGGTATCTGATGGCTGCCACCGGTGGAATGCGGCGAGGAGTTCACGCGAGCCGCGCGGGTAGTTTTTTGCCAACTCGCGTGGGTCGAAACAGGCGTGGGTCACATTGCAGCGCCCCCCGCCGGAGATGCGGACTTTTTGCAGAAAGTGGCCGCCCTTCTCGAAGATGGCGACGCGCTTTCCCGGGGCCAGTTCCGCGTATTGCAAGGCGGTGAAAAAGCCGGACGCTCCACCGCCGATGACGGCAAGGTCGAGTGCAGTGGTCTGGGGAGGGGAAGCGCGATCTTTCATCTACTCTCGGGAAGTGGGTCAGCTTGAGAACCGGCCCTGCTCTGGGTAGCGCCCCAGCTCCCATCCCAAAAGCACAAACTGCCCGCCGGTTCCGACTTCTTCAAACGGCTGGCACCACCCGATTCAAGCTTCGACAACCCCAGCCGGATTCGACCGAGATCAGGCGGGTGTCGCAAGGGGGACACAGGTAAGGGCTGGATCATTCCCGAATCACCTGGACCGGCGTGGCCGTTCCGATCCACTCGTAGAAGAACCTCGCTGGATTAACAGCAGTGAGCGCCAAACGGATGCAACCATGTGACGCCGGATAGTTAGGCGCGGAAGTGAAGCCGTGAAGGAAAACGTGCCCGTTGACCGAAACCACGGCGAGCCCGTGCTCCCCCTTCCCCAGCCTGGCTCCAGCGCGATTCAAGTCGTCCGTGCTGATAAGCAATGTGCAATCAGCCAGCCTTCGCCAGGCTCTCGATGGTAACGTTAGATCGTTCAGTTGGATTTCAATCTCCGTCTTGCGCAGTGCCCAGTCGAGCTCGTGGCTCGCTTCGTCTATGGGGAGATACAGCTTGCCGGGTGAGCTGGCGAAGGTAATAGCAGTCAGGGACCGCGCACTTTAGAGAGCGCATGAAAGGGCTACGACGCGACCATTTGAATCCGCCGCTGTTACATTCCAACAACTCGTTGATCAGTTCGTGCATCGCAAACTCAAGGCCATTGTCGTAGGTGATGCTGTGAACCTTCAGGCCGTTCAGGACAC
>JAYWDF010000434.1:0-1836 GCA_043779985.1 Akkermansiaceae bacterium
GCATACGCCGCGAACTCCTCGTAAACCTTTGTAGGTGAACTGCCGTCCCTTTCCAAAATCTCACGAGTGTAGCCGTTGACTCGCGACGCTTCGGGTGGAACCACGCAACCGTGGTTGAGCAAGCGCCGGAATGGTTCACCATCCGGTTTCCAACCTCGCATTTTCTGTGCAGCCAAATCTACAATAAAGATGGGCTTCGCGAAACCTGTAGTTTCCGTGCCGAGAAGTATCCATGAGGTATTTTGATTCATATCAGAAATTCTGGTCAGGGCGCTGGATGAGGCGGATTCCCGGATCGTAATCCAACGTCATCAGATTCCAAAGATTACAAATATCTAGCTCAGTCAATTTATTTTTAGCGCAGCAAAGCTCTGTGAGATTGGGAACTCGGGAAATATCCAACTCTGTCAGCTGATTATTAGAACACAAAAGTCTCGTGAGATTTGGAACTTGGGAAAGGTCCAATTCGCTCAGTTGATTCTCACCGCAGCCAAGAACCGTCAGATTGCGAATTTGGGAGATGTCTAGTTGGCTCAGTTGATTCCTACCGCAATCCAGCATCGTGAGATTGGGGACTTGGGATAAATCCAGCTCGGTAAGCTGGTTGTCCCAGCATGTAAGCAGCGTTAGATTAACCATGTGGGAGAGATTCAGCTCGGCAAGTTGATTCATGTCGCATTCAAGATGTGTTAGCTGGCGAATGTGGGAAAGATCCAGTTGCATCAGTCGGTTGCCGCCCCACGCCAGCTCCTTGAGCAGAGGAAACATTGAAAAATCGAAATCTGCGGGAGGTTCTGCCAATCTCAAAATAAGACCTTCCACGACAAGACCCTCAATGGAGGGAATTACAGAGACGGGCAAGTTTTCCTTATCAACATCGAGAATTTTGAACCTGCCGTTCTCAATCGTGGTGTTACAACGTCCCTGAATACTGCGCGGTATCAACAGCCGCCTGAGCACTTCTTCCGGCGTCAATCGCACGTCCTCCGCGAACGCGCAAACCAACTGGTAATCCGGGCCGCAGAGTTCTTGTTCGCCAATCCTGTGCCGATTGGTCAGCAATTTGCTCGTCTGGATGTGAACGAGGGAACGGCTGATAATCTCGGATAATGCTGACGAACCACTGTCGGGGAGTTTCATCAATCCGGTGGAAGGTGAAACGATGAGTCCGTTTGACTTCTCAGGGTCGGGTTGAGCTGGAGTCATCTACAGTATATGGTTGAAGAGTGTTGGTTGCCATTTCAATGTCCTTTTCATTCATTTAAGAGGAATAGGACTGTCACACGGATTCTCTGATAAAAAATATACTGAAAGACGCTGCCGTAGCTATCAATTCGATCATTCGCTAATCCACAGCCATACATGAACTGTTCTGTTGCACCCACGGACATTTCTGTCATCCATGTGGCAAGAATTTGATCGATAGTAGAGCCTCTTTCTACCTTTATTTCCTCGGTAGTTCGCGCTGGCACGACGAATCCAAAATGGTAGAAGTGAAGGCATCTCGCAATTTTGCCAAAAAGCGGAATCAAAGGCCGTACATCCCATTTAAGCTGCACTAGGTCCGTCATCAACGCTCCATCGGGAGTTCTAGCAGGGTGCCCCGTTCCGCTTGCAACGATTTTCCGGAGAAGGCGAGAATTATGGTCTAGCGTTCGCCACATACCTTCTTTCAGGTCACCCCCCTGAGGACTATAATTGCTGGCCCCGGCAGCGATCAAGACTTTCAACTCTTCGTCACATACAGAAGATTCCCGATTGCACTTCTCACAGGTATAAATCTTCAGTGGTGTTGGCCTAGGCTTAGTAAAAAGCGAGCGCGGAGGAACATGTTCA
>JAYWDF010000435.1:0-1834 GCA_043779985.1 Akkermansiaceae bacterium
GGCCACCCATTTGAATTGGCGACTGGATTGGCGCCACTCCCGAACCTCGCGGACCTCATCGCCACCATCCCGTTCCAGCACGCGGACCGGAATTCATCCCGGCACAGCGGAGCGAAGACGGGCGCGAAGGACATCCTCGGCCACGACCCAGAATCTTCCCGTTCAATTCCTCCCCTGCGCCCCTTTGCGACCTTTGCGCCTTTGCGGTTAAAAAACTCTCCTTCTTCGATGAACATGGCCATCCGCAGCTTGCCCCGGCATAGTGCAACGACGCCGGGCATCGACTTCGACATGGCCAACCCGCCCTTCAACATCAAGGAATGGTGGGACGGCAAGCTGGAGGGCGACGCGCGGTGGAAATACGGCACGCCGCCGCAGACTGCCATGCGCGAATGCGCTCCGCTGAAATCCGAAGACACCCCGCAGGTCGTGAGTGAAGCGAGGGACAAAAATCCCAACTTCGCCCGGGTCCAGCACATGCTCCACCACCTCGCGCCGAATGGCTCGATGGCGCTGCTGCTCGCCAATGGCTCGATGAGTTCGAATTCCAGCGGCGAGGGCAAAATCCGCCGCGCCTTGATCGAGGCGGATCTCGTCGAGTGCATGGTCGCCCTGCCCGGCCAGCTCTTTACCAATACCCAGATTCCCGCCTGCATCTGGTTCCTCACGAAAAACAAAGCCAAGCGCTCCCGTCCCGGTGCCGCCGCCCTCCGCGACCGCCGCGGCGAAACGCTCTTCATCGACGCCCGCAAGCTCGGGTTCATGAAGGACCGTGTGCTGCGGGATTTCGCTCCGGATGACATCGAGAAAATCGCCGGAGCCTTCCGCGCATGGCGCATAAGGAGTGTCGCCCCTCCTTACGAAGACATCCTTGGCTTCTGCAAATCCGCCAACCTCCAAGAAATCATCTCGCACGGCCACGTCCTCACCCCAGGTCGCTACGTCGGAGCCGAAAACATCGAGGACGACGGCGAAGCATTCGATGAAAAAATGTCTCGTTTCACCACCGAACTAGCGAGCCAGTTCGCCGAATCCTTAAAGCTGGAACAAGCCATCAAAGCCAATCTGAAAGGCCTCGGCTATGCGCTCTGAACCCGGGCAAAAAGAAACCCCGGACCCTGGCACCGTCGCGAAGGACGGGAGAAGGGCACCCGGGGTGCACACATGGAACTTCCGCGAATTTTGACCCACACGCAAGGATGAACCCTGACTTCTTTGAAAAAATCCAACCTGCCCTCGCTGTCGAGCGGCTCGACGCTTATCGACAGGATCAGGCGGAGCCACTGGTTGCCCTTGCCCGCTACCTTTGGAACATGGCCCTTTGTGAATCGCTGTATTCTCCTTTGCAAATGGTCGAAATCGCTCTTCGCAACGCCCTCCAACGCTCATTGGAAAGTCATTTCCGCTCGCCGTATTGGTATGACGTGCCGTCTTGCTGGCAGTTGCTCACCACCACCCAGCAAAGCCAGATCGACGAAGCCAAGCAAAACCTCACACGACAAAATAAATCCCTTGCCCCAGGACGGATTGTCGCCGAGCTGACCTTCGGCTTCTGGACCGCCTTTTTCAACAAGCGCTCCGCCCAAAACCGGGATATCATCCAGATGACTGCAAGGGTTTTCCACTCAGCGCCCAAATCCCAGCGCGACATCCGGTCCCTGAACCGTCGCCTCACTCTCCTGCGCGAACTCCGCAACCGTGTCTTCCATCATGAGCGCATCATCCACTGGGTGGATCTCGACACCCGCCATGCCGCCATGCTGGAAACCATCGGTTGGATCTCCACCGAATTGCAGGAACTGGCAGCGGTACTGGATCGATTTCCAGCCATCCG
>JAYWDF010000436.1:0-1832 GCA_043779985.1 Akkermansiaceae bacterium
CCTCACCTTGTTAGTCGATCAATCCGGCTCGATGGTCCGCGAGGACCGCCGCGCCTCGATGGAGCACGCCCTCGCCCAGCTCGGCGTCCTGCTCACGAAAAACGACCTCGTCACCGTCATCGGGTTTTCCCGCACGCCGCATCTCCTCGCCGATTCCATGAGTGGCGACCAAGCCACGAAACTCAGCGAACTCGTCAACCAAACCGCCAGCGAAGGCGGCACCAATCTTGAGGAAGCCATGAAACTCGGCGGCCAGTTAGCCGCGCGCCACCAACTCGCCGGAGCCCAGAATCGCATCGTGCTTTTCACCGACGGCGCAGCCAATCTCGGCGACGCGAATCCAGCGCGCCTCGCCGAACAGGTCAAAGCATTCCGGCAAAAAGGCCTCGCCTTCGACATCGCCGGCATCGGCGCGGACGGCTTGAATGACCGCTTGCTCAGCGAACTCGCCCGCAACGGCAACGGCCGCTACTACGTCGTCGGCGACGAGAAAAACGACAGCTTCGCCCGCCAACTCGCCGGAGCCTTCCGCCCCGCCGCCGAGAACGTGAAAGTCCAAGTGAACTTCAACCCGCAGCGCGTCGGAAAATACAAACTCATCGGCTTCGAGAAAGACCGGCTGAAAACCGAAGACTTCCGCAACGACGCCGTGGACGCCGCCGAACTCGCCGCGGACGAAGCCGGGGTCGCGATCTATCAAGTCGAACCGCTCGCCGATGGCAGCGGCGAACTCGGCGAAGTCAGCGTGCGCTTCCGGGACGCAGCGAATGGAGAGATGGTCGAGCGCAGCTGGAGCATTTCCTACAACTCCCAGGCCACCGCCTTCGACCGCGCCACGCCGTCCATGCAGCTCGCCGGCCTCGCCCTGCTCGCCGCAGAGAAACTCAAAGGCGGCCCGCTGGCCGACGCCATCGAATTCAAACAACTCACCGGCTCCAGTGCCCTCGTGAAGCAATTCTATGGGAACAGCCCGCGGGTCGGCGAGATGCTCCAAGTTATCGAGAAGTTGAAGTAACTGGAGCTCGAATTCATTCATCACCCAGCCGGGATCAATCCCGCGTTCGAGTTTTTACACACCCTTTACCCACGCGGCCCGAAAGTCGTGATAGAAAGCCAATCCACATGAAAACCGCATTCGCATGCTTCACCGCTCTCATGGCCACCCTCGCCTTCGCCCAGGAGCCCGACGACCGGGTCATCCTCGTCCCGCTCGCCAAGGCTCCTAAAGAAGCGCCGCTGTTCTTCTCCGCCTCCGCCGAGGTAAAAGCGCAGGTCGGTCTGGAATCCATCACCAGCGAGCAACAACTCGATTTCAAAATCCACCAAGGCAAACCTGAAACCCTCACGCTCGGCCTCAGCGGCGCGGGTGAGGTGCTTTCCGTCACAGGTCAAGGTTTGCGCGATTGGTCGGTGCGGGTCGCCGAAGACGGCTCCCGCTTCCTCGATGTCCGTCCAGTTAGCGACAAGGATAAGCCGCTCACCGAACTTCAGGTGCAGGTGAAGACCCGCCTCAAGATCGATAAAGCCAACGCCAGTCTGCTCCTCCCCGGACCTGGTGCCGCCACCGGATTTTCCCTGGCGCTTACCGTGACAGGGGATCCCGGAACCGACCTGCGGGTGCTCAAGGCAGACGGCCTGATGCCTCTCGACGCGGCCAAGGGGAGGAAATTCCTCGGCTACGGCGCGGCCCTCGTCGAGCTCGCGGTAAGCCCCGGCGGCACCGGATCGCGCGGTCTGGAGTTGCTGGATGCCGCGCTGACCGGCCAGCTTGCTGCCGATGGAAACAGCGTCGCATTCCGCCTGACCACGACCGGCCGTGCCGTGGCAAGTGG
>JAYWDF010000437.1:0-5587 GCA_043779985.1 Akkermansiaceae bacterium
CCTCGAAGGCGTTGCGACGGAATTCCTCGACGCGCAGGGGAAGTTCAAAACGTGCGCTGGCGAGGAGGGCTTCCTGCTTTTCCCATTGCTCTTCGAGCGCCTCGGCTTCGGCGAGTTCCTCGGGGAACTCGAGGCGGATAGTGTGGGTGCCGGTCTTGCCCGCAGGCAAGGTGTAAGCGAGATCGAAGGCACCGGTTTCCGAAATCACGACCGGGCTGGTGTGGATTTCCTTGTCCGTCGGATCGACGATGACGATGCGGGCCGGGCAGGGCTTGGTGGCTTCGATGGCATTCCCGTGCTGGGTGCGGACAATTCCCTTCAGCCGCACGGTTTCGCCGGGTCGATAGAGTGAGCGGTCGGTGAAGAGGAACGCCTTGCGCGTGGTTTCCGCAGCTTTGCCATAGGAATAGCGAATCGGGAAGTGCCATAGGCCGACGGTATTGAGCGTGGCATCGAACGCGGTGAGATAACCGTCGGGACCGAGCGAAGCGCGGAGGTGCCGTGCGGCATCAGACCGCGGAACGGTGATGAGACCGGAGCTGTCCGTGGTGGCGGATTGAAGCGCGGCGGCGTCCTCACCGATAAGATCGATTTTCACGCCGGAAAGGGGTGCCCCGCTGTTGCAGGAGAATGCGTAAATGATGGCTTCCTTGGAGGTAAGTTTCCACGCGAGACCGATGTCGGTAAGCTGCAGCAGTGCCTGGGCGCTGCGACGCCCCTGCTTGTCCGCCTTGCTGTTAGAGGCGCCGGTGATATCGAGAAAGAGGGCGGCGCTGTGGAGATCCTTCGGTAGGAGTTCGTCCCAGAGCAGGGTGATTTCCTTGGACGTGTCGATGGGGTTCTCTAATAGGATTTCCTTATCGAGAATCGTCTCGCCGACCACAAGCGGGTAGGGAAGTGGCGCGGTGGGTTCGATCGATTTACCGTTGTGCCCGCTGCCGGTGTAGTTCTGATAGCCTTGATAGGCCCGGATGAGGTCGGTTCCGGTGAGCTTTTTGATCCGCACGTGGACGCTTGCGAGATTGACGGTCTGGATGCGGTACGAACGGCTGCCGCCTGCGAGTTGCGCTTGATTGTCGGACGGGAGGACGAGTTCAGGATCCAGGCGCTCGAAGGTGATTTCCTTGGTCCTCGGTCCGCTGAGATCGAGTCCGGCCCTGGAGGTGAACGGCGGTTTGAAGGTGACGGTGTATTTATCAGAATCGGAAAAATCTCCTGATAACTGGATCTCGCGCCCCTCGATCACCGCGCTGAGATGCTCCGGGCGGGGATTGAGCTCGATGCATTTCTCGAGGAAATCCACGGGCAGTGATTCGGCTAACGGTTGATTGAAAGTGATCACCACCTGCCGGGGGCGGTCTGCGGCCACGTAGGCATTGATCTCGGTGGCTTGGAACGGTTCGATTTTTCCGATGTCGTAGGCGCTGTCTTCGCGGGTGCGGGCATTGGCGGGCGCGTTAGGCAGTCCTTTGATGACTGAAATTTCCCAGCCATCGCCCGCGGGAAGCGCGGACACGGGGGTGGCAATGAGAATATTGGAAACGGGGCTTTCCGGGGTAGTCTCCTCGGCGGAAGCATTCGGGAATCGCGATCCCCAGGGTTTGTAGTTGGTCGCGTAGTAGCCAGCTCGCGCGACGGTTGCCTGTTCGAGCCGGGCCGCGACGCGCTGGCCGGACTTCGAGATGAACGAGACGAAATTCGCGGCAGCGGCGGGATCGACCCTGTCATTGAGCGCAAGCAGCCACTCACCGGTCGACGCCGAGTAGTCCGAGGACCAGCGGTTGGGTGGATTCGCGGCGATGATCCTGAATGGCTCACTTTCGAGCGTGGCGAATTTTCCGGCGGGGACCGCCGAATGATCAAGGTGTTGACGGTTTTTCGGGATCGAGAACGTGTAGGTCGCGCCGATGGCGGGGGCCTGGTCCGGGATGAGTTGTGCGATGTTTTGAGCCTTCCAAAGCAGCTTTCCGGCAAGCGCCGGCTGGATTTCAAGCCACGTGTTATCAACCGTTTTTCCAAGTTCGGAGGTCTCGATGACCGGCGAATCGAACACAAGGTCGATCTGTGACTCGGGAACTAACGAAGGGGTGGAAACAACGAGCCGCGGCGCAGCGGCCAGGGCCATTGTGATCGCGAAAAACGTCGAAACGCCAAGGAGGAGAGTTTTCATGGAATTAGGATCTAGGGTCAAGTGTGTCTATATACGAAACATCCGGATTGGGAATTTAATTTCACGATGAAGCCCCGCACCGTTCGCGTTTCGCTTCCGGGATTGCGCTTTTTGGAGATTCTGCGAGCTTGAGTCCGTGAGTTACTCGGGCGATTGGAAATTCAGCAGGCTGCTCGCCTGCGTGGCGGCGTTTGTCCTCGGAGGCTGCGCACCGCAATACACCTTGGTAAACCATCGGAATGCGCCGACTGCCAAGGCTGACGCATTCGGCTACCGCAAGTGGATCTCGGAAAAGGTCGAACCGGATGTGGTGATCATCGGTATTCACGGGTTCTGCGGGGCTTCCATCGACTACGCGAATTTGGGAAACCACCTTCTTAAAAATCAGCCGCGCACCGGCCTTTATGCCTACGAAGTGCGCGGCCAAGGAAGCGATCCCATCCGCGCACGGCGCGGCGACATTGGCGACCCGAAGGATTGGTATCGCGACTTGTTCGCCTTCACCCAGCTCGTGCAGGAGCAGCACCCGGACGCGAAAATCGTCTGGTTCGGGGAAAGCATGGGCGGCCTCATCGCGTCTCAAGCGTGGCGTCAGTCGCCGGTGAACGATCCTCCTTGTGACGGCCTGATCCTTTCCTCGCCGATCGTCCGGTTCCGCGATGACATCCCCGCGTGGACGCCCGGGTTGGTGCAAATCGCGGCGACGACCCTACCGCTCGCGCGGATTTCCCTCGAGACGCTCGCCGGCGGGCAGGATGTGCAGATGACGCAGAGCTCGCATCACAACGAGCAGGTCCAGAAAAACTCATACAACGTCGAGGAGCACACCTTGCGCCTGATCGGTGCGCTGGCGCGTCACATTGACAACATGAACGATTGCGCGGCCCATTTTCGCTCGCCGATCCTCGTGTTGCATGGCGGAAAAGACTATTTCAACAATGATTCGGATGTCCGGGGCTTCGTCGCGCGGATCCCGGCAGGAGTTTCGAAAACCTACCACAATTACCCCGAGGCTTACCACTTACTGATGTATGATGCGAAAAAGGAGGTGATCTTCAAAGACATCGAGGGGTGGGTGGATTTGCTGAGGAAGAACCGGCTGAAGAAACTTTAAGCGGAAATTGTCAGGATTCGTCTTGACGGGCTGGCCCGGGTGGCCATTCTCCGCGTCCCGCAACACGAACAATTTTTTATTATGGCACGCATTTGCAGTATTCGAGGAACCCGCGTCCGCTCCGGCGGCAAGATCCACCGTTCAGGTTTGGCCAAGAAAAAGGGCGGTATCGGTCGTCACGTCACCAAGGTGGTGAAGCGCACGATTTCACCGAACCTTCACACCAAGCGTATTTGGGTTCCCGAGCTCAGCAAGTTTGTCCGGATCAAGCTCAGCTGCCGCGCGCTGAAGACCATCAACAAGAATGGTGCCTTCGTGACGCTCAAAAAAGCGGGCATCATTTGATTGACCCTTGATTTTCTGAAAAGGCCCGGTGGAAACGCCGGGCCTTTTTTTGTGCGTAGTTCCGGCCTTACCCGATCACGCAGGGGACGAGGACGCCGTCGCTCATCCCGTGGATTTTCTTTTTATCCGCCGGCACGATGGTGGCAAGGCAGCCGCCGAAGGAGGTTTCACCCGCGTCATTGGTGAAAAAGTAGGGGCACAGGCGGACGCGGCCCTGCATCATTTCCACGGAGCCGTCGTCACGGAACACCGGATGCTCGATGCGCCGGCCTTCGCGGAACTCTTGGAGGATCCAGGGTTGCTCCGAGGATTGCTCCAGCGCGGAGTGGAGTCGCTCCGACCATTCCGCTGCGGGCATGTCGTGGCCGATGAAGACCCCGCGCGAGCCCCAGGCGGTTTCGTGGAAGCCGCTGATTTTAAGCACCAGCTGGCGTTCTTTCTGGCTGAAATTGGCAACTTCATCCCACGAGTGGGCGTTCATCCGCGGCAAGGCGGCGTGCGGCGGGAGTGGCGTGGGATCGAGCACCCAGCCGAAGGGCACCAACTCGCGCAGGCGCTTGAGGTGATTGCCGCGCAGCGCGTGTTCCCAGACTTTTTTCAAGGCGGGAGACCACAACAGAGCGAGCCAGAGCTTGTCTTCCAGATGGGGCTTGAATGGTGGCGTGATTTGAATCCTCCCGGCGGCGGCTTCTTCGGCGAGGCGTTTCACCGCAGGGATCGATTCCCAGTCAAAGAGCTCGAAAAACCGGTAAAGCGCCTGTCCGTTGGGTTCGTATTCCTCGGCGGATGCGACTTTCCACGCCTCGCCCAGCTGGCGGGTGAGCCACTCCATTTCCGGACGGTAATCCGCGGATTCTTCGGAAACCAAGACCGTGCCCCCTTCCGGCATGAGCGAACGGAAACCGTCAAGCATGCCATCCTGGCCGCCCAGGACATCGAAGCCTGCCTTGGAATATACCTGGGACAGCCATGCCGTCACGCCGATGCCGCCGGGCACGCTGTCGAGTTCGGTCATCGAAAATCCCGACTCGGTGAGAATCAAATCCGGCCGGATCACGCGTGGAAATTGTTCCGTCGTCGAGGGTTCCCGCTGCATCCGGGCAAGCCAATCCGGCTTTCCCTCGTCGAGCAGTTCGGCCAGCCACTCCGGGAGCTTACCGGTGGCGCTGCGGCGGTAAAGCCCGTCGCACGCTTGCTGGAAGCGCGCCAACGGGTGTCCCAGTGCCATGATTTGTCGCGCCTCGGCCTGATTGAGTTTCAAGGGTTCCGGTGACCAGCGCCACGCACCGCCGCCAAACAAGCCACCGTCAGGCAATCCATCGCGCAGTTCAGAAAGACTCAATCCCATCCCGCGCCCAAGTTCCACTTCCTCCGTGCATTTGCCAAGTGATTGTTCATGCTTGCACGCGATCCGTTGCTCCCGTTGATTTCATTCACTGGCCGATGGAAGAACTTTTGACCTACGTATGTCCCTTTTGTGAGCGCGAAGTTCGCGTAGGTCAGCCGTGCCCGGGTTGTGCGAAAAAGGGGAAAAAGCCACGCGCTAAAAAACGCTCATGGGAGCAGAACCCCGCGGAGGATGGCTTGAATTTACCCGATGATGACTTCGACTACGACGAATTCATCGCCAGAGAGTTCGGCAAAGCGCCGCACCGGACGCTGGGCATCAAATGGTATTGGTGGGTGCTCGCTGTGGCGCTGCTGGTGGCCTTGACCGCCGGTGTGATCGGGATCCGGTGAAGTCGTGCAAGGCCGGGCGATGGCAGGGTTACTTCCGGGCTCCGGACGGCAGTGAGCTCGGCATCTCGATGGCGTCACGGATTTCCCGAGACATCACGACGACCCAAACCGCCACTGAGAAAAGAAGCGCTCCGCCAATGATCCAGACGGTGGAAGCCGCCGTTCCGAGGAAAAGCATGCATGCCAAAGAAAGCAATCCAACCCAGGCCAAGCACGAA
>JAYWDF010000438.1:0-5585 GCA_043779985.1 Akkermansiaceae bacterium
ATGCGCAAGCACCTTCCGGGTGGCTGCTTCGGCGGTCAGACCGTGAAGCTCGCGCAGGGTTTCCGGCTTGCCGTGTTCGATGAACTGGTCCGGCCAACCGATGAGCTCGACCGGTGTGCCGATGCCGGCGTGACCCGCAGCGCGGACTCGACCCGCGTCGCCCAGCGGCCGTCGAAGGTGATGCTGTCACCAAGAATGGCGACCCGCGGCGAGCTGGCTTGGGCGTGGAGCGATAGGACGAGTGCCGCGAAGAAGCTCAGGAAAAAACGGATTTGGGGAATCATGGAGTCCGGTTCCTTAACGGGACATCAGGGCGGCGGCTTTCACGGAGCAACGACCGACTACAGCCGATTTTTCATCCCCTTCCCGGTGTCATTCTACTTGGCGCAATGCGAGTAGGCACCAACGGACCAAGGCGGGTCCGACTTGTGCATTTTGCACGAGCCATCGCGAACTGCAAGATGCTGAAGGCTTCCAGATTCTCGGTGGGGAGCTTTGCTCCCTCTCACCATGAGTCAGTTACAGCCAGCGGCCGGCATTGGCATCGCATCTGCAAAATGACCCACATGCCCACTCTTGACGAGACCTGCGTGACCGATACTGCTGAGTTGCAAAATGTACTCACCCGATATGTCGACTCCTATGACGGCTACGTGCAAGCAGCCGCAGTCGTTGGATTTCCCGAGCTTACGGCCGCATTTTTGGAAATCGCCGCCCGCCGGAAGATCATTGTCGACCGTGTCGCGACGCTCATTGTGGGACAAGGGGAAAAGGCCTCGCTCGCAGGCAGCCCCGAAGCAGCCCTCCACCGTTGGTGGATCCGTCTGCGGACGCAGATGACGGATGAGGAATTCAAGGCGACATTGTCCGAGTGCGTCCGCGGTGAAAAGGAATTGGCACGAACGATTGAGGAAGCCCTCACGCACGGCAATTTAATTCCTAACCATTCCATAGTTCTCGCCGAGATCGCAACCGAGCTCAAAGAAGCGCTCCACACATTTGAGTCTGTATTGGGCCATTAATTTTCATCGCGGGCAGCACGGAACAAGCCGGATTCGACGCTGCCGACATCAACCTCCGGTAAGAAAACAAAATTATGTTAAGTTGGTCACTCACCTTTCTCATCCTCGCCATCATCGCCGGCATTCTCGGCTTTGCAGGCATCGCCGGGGCCGCCGCGGGCATCGCCAAGATCCTGTTTGTCGTCTTCCTAATCCTCCTCGTCGTCTCCGCGGTGTCGCGGGCCCTTCGCGGAAACACTCCCTGAATCCGGCTGAAACATTTCAACCCACTGAAACCATGAGCACACTCTTATTCAACGACCGTCGCGCCACGGGTCTTCTCAACCGTGTCCGCGAAGATGCCACCCACTTGCGGGAAGATATTGGGAACCTGCTGTCCCACACCACCAAACAGACGCTACCCAACAGCGCCCATGTACTCGCGGACCGGGCAAAACTACAACTCGCCGCTGGCGGAGCTTACGCTGCTTCCCGCCTGCGGAATCTGCGAGTGCAACCGCCCACTCAATCCGCCGGATGGATTGGCGGGGCGGTAGTCGTAGGGCTTCTCGCATTCGGCGCCTATGCCCTGTGCCACAAGGGCTGCAGCACCCAAAATATCGCCGCCGACAAGGATCTTGGACCCGACGATGAAATCATCGGCTGATTCCAGTTCTTTCGCATCGCTATCAACTCAATGATGATAGACCCCAGCGGGAGAACGTAACTTTCTCCCGCTGGATTCCGTGCGTCCGGGATCAGCGTTGCTTCATAGATGGGCCCGGAAGTGCGTCCGGACATGCTCCGGACCGGTAAGGGCCTCTCATTTAAACAGCTCGTCGATGGCGGGTTGGTTCTTGTATTGTCGTGCGATGTCGAGAGCGGTGACGGCCTGCTTGGAAACCACGGTCGGATCGACCTTGTGTGCGATCAGAAGCCGGATGATTTCCACCCCGCCACTTACAGCAGCCTCATGCAGCGGCGTGCCGCCGAGCAGGCTGAGGACATTCGGATCCGCCCCACCCGCGAGCAGGGCTCTGGCGGTTTCCAACTGATTTTTGGCGGCAGCATGGTGCAGCGGAGTCCATCCGTCGTTGTCGCGCTCATTCGGCCTTGCACCCGCTTTGAGCAGCGCGGCTACCACCACCGGGTTGTTGCGATCGACCGCGAGATGTAGCGGGGTGCGCATGGATGCGTTGACGGTATTGGGATTGGCTCCCGACTCCAACAGGAACAGCGTGATCTCCGTCTTGTTACGGATTACCGCCTGCTCAAGCGGCGGACGAGAGGTCTCACGGTCGCCCTTTTCCAAGCTCGTCGGATGGATCGCCAAATGAACGCACACGTCATCGAGATCCCCTTTGGCGATTGCTTCATCGATACTTGGATAGACCGGGGCCGCAGGGACCTTGCTGGCGACACCGCCGTCCGGAACCTCGACGCCGGCGGTCCAAACAATCGAATTGAGGACCAGCTTTCGAAAATCCGGATCGGTCCAACAGTGGTGAAAATGCCCGCCGCTGAAGCCGAAGCCCCGCGAGAGGTTGGAATTGGAAACCACCCACGCCAATGTCTGCGGTGGACTTCCGGCGCACAGACCTTCCGGCACCATGCCGTCGGCAGGCGGGCTTGCCTGGAGAAGCGGCATGATGTCCCGGCGCAACCGCACCGGGCTGCAAAACTCATCGCCCGGATCGAAGGGCTCAATGCCGCGCGTGGAAGGATGCTTGCCCAGGACCAGCCGGGTCGGGCTCGCCATCGAGATTTCCGCACCATCGGGCTCGGAGCTCCCTCCGAGCGCATCGTCGAACAACCCTGCCATTTCCGCATTTTCAGGTTTGAGGGCGCAATGCATCGCGGCCAGCCCCTTGCCCGCATCGTAGCGGCTGCGGAGCTCGGCCACGTGTCCGACCGCGACGTTTCCGGCCAAGCCGTCGCTGTAAATCACGATCGTGTCAGCGGCAGCAACCTTGGCGGGATCCTGTGGCCAGCCGAGACTCACATCCACCGTGACCGGCAGTCCGCAGCCGCGTAACCATTTGGCGAGGAGCGCACAAGCGGGCGGGTATTCGTGGACGCCGGAGACCGCGCTCTTCGAACCCGCAATCAGAAGTATCCTGGCGCCTTCCGCACTGGCGGAATCGGCAAGCAGCCACAGTGAAAGAATCAGGGATTTCATCAAGTCCATGGTGCTGATTTTCACACCGCAGGGATTAGCGGAGTCAAATTGACAAATCACGTAAATTCACGAGGTACGGTGATAGTTTGCGGAATTCACCTCGGTATGTCTTCCGGGGCGATCGCCTCTACCAACTCCTATTCCCAATCAGATGAAGCCCACCCTGAACCGCCGCTCATTTCTCGGAACCACCACTTTGCTTGGCGCCGGCCTCGCTGCCAGTTCCGTTTTCGCCGTGAATCTTCCCGCCGGAACCAAGAAGGTGAAAGTAGGCCTCATCGGCTGCGGCGGCCGCGGTAATGGTGCTTTGGACAATTTCATGGAAGCCTGCAAAATCCTCGGGATCGAGGCGGAATTGGTCGCCACCGCCGATGCCTTCAAGGACAAGGCGGATGGCGCGGGCAAGAAATTCGGCCTCGCTCCGGAGAAATGCTTCGGCGGCTATGACGCCTATCAGAAAGTGGTTGCCACGGATTGCGACTACGTGTTGATGGCCACTCCTCCGGGATTCCGGCCGCTGCATTTCGCCGCCGCCGTGGAGGCGGGGAAAAATTGTTTTATCGAAAAGCCGGTAGCCGTCGACCCGGTGGGGGCGCGTTCGGTGATCGCCACCGGCGAGAAGGCCAAGGCCAAGGGCCTGGCGGTGGTAGCCGGCACGCAGCGCCGTCATATGGCTGACTATTTGCGAAACAAGGCGCTCATCGATGCCGGTGCCATCGGCCAAATCAAGGGCGGCGTGGTGCAGTGGAACGGCACGGTGCCATGGACCAAGCGCCGCAATGCGGGGGAGTCCGATGCCTCCTACATGACGCGAAATTGGCTGAATTTCACCGAGCTTTCCGGCGACCACATCGTGGAACAACATGTCCACAATCTCGACGTGGCGGTCTGGTTTCTCGGCCGCCTGCCGGTCACGGCGGTCGGATTTGGCGGACGGGCGCGCCGTGAAACGGGCAATATGTTCGACTACTTCAGCGTGGATTACGACTTCGGCGACGACGTCCACATTCACAGCCAGTGCCGTCAAATCACCGGCACCTATGGCCGTGTGGGCGAGCTATTCACCGGCACCGAAGGCGTTTGCTACGGTGGCGGAAAACTCAAAGGCAAGACGATCGAGATGCCGGAAATCAAACTGGATTCCGACAACGGCCAGGTCCAGGAGCACGTGGATATGATCCGCAGCGTGATCGCGGGCAAGCCGCTCAACGATGCAAAAAGTATCGCCGAGTCCACGCTGGTGGCGATTATGGGCCGGATTTCAGCCTACACCGGCGAGTTGGTACGGTGGAATGATCTGGTAAAGAACGAGCAGTCTCCGCTCTACAATTTCGCTTGCACACCGGCTCCTGGTGACTTTGAAAAAGGTGACATCAAGCTTCCCGCAGAAGTCCCGCCGGTGCCGGGAAAGGCATGACCGCCAGGTGACAGCAAAGTTTCGCGCGTTCCCATTTCGTGAGGCTGCCGATCCCCTTCTGCGTGATCCGCTCGAGGATCCGATCGCTTCCTCGTATTGCTGGTCCCGCGAATCCGACTCTGTTGAGAGCCTTACCCGTTTCTTTCCGCCTCAGGCAGCCGTTTCTTGGTGCTAACCGAGAAAACCGGTGAGCGGGCTAGTGGCGTGGGCGTGGTCGGAGGGCTCGGGGAGGCCGAGTTCGTAAGCTTCGCGGCCGGCTTGGACGGCCAGCTTGAAGGCGATGGCCATTCGCACGGGATCGCTGGCGATGGCGATGGCGGTGTTGATGAGCACGGCATCGGCCCCGAGCTCCATGGCTTCGGCGGCGTGGCTGGGGGCTCCGAGACCCGCATCCACGATGACGGGGACGATGGCTTGCTCGATGATGATCCGGATCTGGTCGCGGGTGACCACACCCCGGTTAGACCCGATGGGCGCGCCGAGCGGCATGACGGTGGCGGTGCCGACTTCTTGCAGGCGCTTGGCGAGGACAGGATCGGCGTTGATGTATGGAAGGACGGTGAAGCCCTCCTTGACGAGGATTTCCGCGGCCTTGAGGGTTTCTATCGGATCGGGCAGGAGGTAGGTGGGATCCGGGTGAATCTCGAGTTTCACCCACTTGGGCAGGCCGGCAGCGGCGGCGAGCCGGGCGAGGCGGACGGCTTCCTCGGCATTCATTGCCCCGCTGGTGTTAGGTAGGAGCAGGTATTTTTCCGAGTCGATGAATTCGAGGATATTCGCGTAGGGATCGCGCTGGCCGCTGAGGTCTGCGCGGCGGAGGGCGACGGTAACGATCTGCGTTCCACTGGCGGCGAGGGCGTCGCGCATGGATTCATTTGAGGGGAACTTGCCGGTTCCGAGAAACAGGCGGGAGCTGAATTCGCGCCCGGCGATGGTGAGGGTGGCCATGGGAAAGATTGGAGATTTCAAAGTGAAGGTTGGAGATTTA
>JAYWDF010000439.1:0-1829 GCA_043779985.1 Akkermansiaceae bacterium
GCTCGGGGGTGAGCCACTTTTTGGCATCGCTGATGGTGTATGATGAGAGCTTTTCAACCGGGGCGATGGTGAACCTGGAATCTCCGCCTTTGAGCCAGGCGTCCATTTCCCGTTGGGGGCCGGCGGGGGTATGCTTGAGCTGCTGATAGAGCATCGGGATGGCTTTTTGGAACTGCCAGAGTGCTTCATCCCGGTAACCGGGATCGGTGAGCGAGGCGCACATGAGTTGCACCTGGGTGGTGAAATCCGCGGGAGTGGTGGTGCCGCTCAGGGTGAAGGCGTCTTCGCCGACGGCGAGTGTGGAGCCCACGTTCTTTCCTGCTAGGATCTGTTGGAGATCGTCATTGCTATGCTTGCCCAGGCCGCCTCCCTCGAAGACGGCGGTAGCGAAATCGTCGAGCATCGGCATGTCCTTGGGCTGGGTCAGCTTGCCGGAGCCGATGCGGGCGAGCAGGCGGATTTTGCCTTTTTCGAAATCCGTGGGCTTGAGATTCACGCGGACTTGGTTGGAAAGCACGAGCTGGGTGATCCCCAGATCCTTGATTTCCTTGCGGGAAAGGATTTTGCCCGGCTTGCCGAAATTCGTGTAGCCGAAGGCTTGTGTGGCACGCAGCACGGGAGCTTCGACAGGCTTGCCGCGGGATTCCTCAAACAGGGCGGCCAGCTCTTTCTCGGCGTTTTCAGGCTTATCTTTGGTCGTGAGAATCAAGTGGTAGCCGGGGGCTTCCCAGAATTTCTTGAATGCCTGGTGGCAGGAGGCGAGGTCGATCGCGCCGAGTGCGCGTGTGGCGAGCTCGAGATCGGTTACGGGATCGGAGAAGACTTTCTGATCGTTGATCGAGCTGGCAAGGCTGGTGGCGATCGTCTCGGATTTGCGGGTGGCCTTTTGTTTCACCTGTTGTTCGTAGGCATTGAGGAGATTGGATTTCGCCTCCGCGAGTTCGGCGTCGGTGAAACCATACTCGCTGGCACGGCGGAATTCCTGCTCCATGATCGGCACGACTTCCTGCCAGCGATCATCGGCAGCGGTGACGTCGATGGACCCGAGTTCGACGAAGTTGAAGAGGTTGTTATTCGAAGCGGAGCCGGATGCGATTGCCGAGCCTTCGATTTTTGATAGGCGTTCGAAGCGTTGGCTGATGATGGAGTGGGCGATTTCGAGAGTCATGTGCTTGGCCCGGGTGGCCGAGGTGTCAGATTCCGGGTTGTAGGGCCGGACGAGGGTGAGTGAGACATCGGTGGAAGTGACCTCCTTGTCACTGAAAGCCGAGGCTTGGATGCCTTCAGGTTGCGTGATGGTGCCCAGCTGCGGATCCTTGCCCGCATTCGGCGGATTGGTCATCGAGCTGAAGGTTTTCTCGATCCGACCCTGCATCTCCTTGGGATCGATGTCGCCAACGACGATGAAGGTCATCCGCGCCGGAGTGTAGTAGCGACTGTAGAGATCCACGAAGCGCTCGCGCGGGGCGGACTTGATCACCTCCTCCATGCCGATGGGGAACCGGTGGGCGACGAGGGAATTGGGCAGGATTTTGGCAAACTGTTGCTCCATGAGACGGGTCTGGACAGAGTCACGGCTGATTTTTTCGGATAGAATCACTCCTCGCTCCTTGTCGATTTCCTCGGCGGTGAGCAGCGCTCCATTGCCGAAGTCCTGCATCACGGTGAAGCCGAGTTTCAGGGTTTCTGGCGAGAGATCCGGGAGGTCGAGCATGTAAACCGTCTCGTCGAATGAGGTATAGGCATTGACGTGGGCGCCGAACTGAATGCCAAGCCGTTGCATTTTCGGAATGAGATCTGCGGCGGAGTAATCCTTGGAGCCATTGAAG
>JAYWDF010000440.1:0-1828 GCA_043779985.1 Akkermansiaceae bacterium
TCTCCAGCGGCAAGCAGAAGGCCTTCCAGTGCCTCGTCTATCTCCACCGCTACACCCCGGCCACGCTGGCCCGCATCCGCACCGAATACGCCATCCCGCTGCAAGGCAAGCTCGGTGCCCGCATCACCCGCCTCGAAGAAGAAACCGGCAAGGCCACCGCCAGCACCACCCGCAAGAAGCTCCAAACCGAGGTGGACAAGGCCAAGAAGCAGATGGTGGAACTCCTCGCCTTCGACGAGCAACTCCGCTCCTACGCCGACCAGTCCATCACCCTCGACCTCGACGACGGCGTGAAAACCAACTACGCCAAGTTCGGCCCCCTCCTCGCCGAGGCGAAGAAGGTCTGCGGCACGAAGGACGATTGACCACGATGAAGATGACAACTGATCGCGAGCCAAGTTCCAAGCATACGACATTAGCTCGTTAGCATACGACATTAAGCCCCAAGCATACGACATTAGCCCATGCACTCTCTCCAGCCATCGTATCTCGCCGCGCTCGCCATGCCACCCCGCGTAGCCGGCTTGCTGCGCCGCTTGGGTGAACATCAAGGACGCCAGCAACTGCACCTGCAACAAGCTCCGGAAATCCTCGAAAATCTCCGACAGGTCGCCAAAATCGAAAGCACCGAATCTTCGAACCGCCTCGAAGGCATCGTTGCGGAAAACGACAAGCGCCTCCGCGATCTCATCGCCGCGCGTGCCGAACCTGCCGACCGCACCGAAGGCGAGATTGCCGGCTACCGTGACGTGCTTGATACCATCCACCAAAATCACGCCCACATTCCGTTCTCGGACCGCGTCGTGCTTCAGTTCCACCGGGATCTGCTCAAATACGCCGGAGACCACGGCGGCCATTGGAAGATTTCTTCAAATGAAATCCGCGAAACTTTAGCAGATGGCACCAAGCGCGTGCGCTTCGAGCCCCTGGCCCCGCACCTCACCGAGGACGGCATGCGCGTTTTGCACGAGCACTTTGCCGATGCCCGGCGCGATGGGAATTGGGACCCCTTGTTTCTCATTCCTTTCTACGTTCTCGACTTCCTCTGCATCCACCCCTTTGCCGATGGAAATGGCCGCATGGCCCGCTTGCTCTCGCTGCTCGCGCTTTATCACCAGGGCTATGAGGTAGGCCGCTACATCAGCCTCGAACGCATCATCGAGAAGACCAAGGAGTCTTTCTACGAGACGCTCCTCCTCTCGTCCCAAGGCTGGCACGAGGGCAAACACGATGTCTGGCCATGGACGGAATACTTCCTCGGCACCCTGTTGGCCGCCTACTCGGAGTTTGAAGCGCGTTTCGACCGGGTCGGCTCAGGCCGGGGCCGCAAAACGGAAACCGTCCAGCACGCCATCCAATCGTTCATCGTGGACTTCAGCCTCTCCGATCTCGAAAAAGCCTGCCCCATGGTCAGCCGCGACATGATCCGCCGCGTCCTCTTCGATCTCAAAAAAGAGAATCTCGTCGAGTGCCTTGGACGCGGGCGATCCGCCAAATGGAGGATAATAGGGTAATGAACAAAAAATAAGTGTAATTCATACCCCGCCATTACACGATTAAAACAGCCATTACATCTTATCCCTCTGACCTCTGGCCACTCGGCACGCCTTCACTTCCACACGCACCTCATTCGCTTCGACGGTCGCAGACCGCCGCTACAAATCCCCTCTTTATCCCTTCTTCCATCTGCGTGAATCAGCGTTCATCTGCGGTTAAATTATCTTCCACATCTCCATGACCTCCGACCAAATCACCACCGCGCTTGACCGCCTATTCACCGAGGCCGGCCACCGGATCGTCATCTGGAATGACCCGGAGCAGGAGTTCC
>JAYWDF010000441.1:0-1827 GCA_043779985.1 Akkermansiaceae bacterium
GGCACCATCGAAACGCGTGAAGCAAAGCTGCCCAAGAACGTCAGCGGTCACTGCTTCATGCGGGTGCAGATTACCCAGCCGTAAGCGTCCGGTTAGGGCTGCACCAACCTCACCCGCAGAAAGCGCCTTGCCTGGTTGGCAAGAGTCACGGTGTCCTTGATGGTCACCACCGTCCGGTCGCTTTGATCCACGGCGGTCAGGACACGGGCGTGGGCGAATCCGTCCGTGGATTTCCAGATCTCGGTCCAGGTTCCGCTGAGGGCGTTGTTTGCCTCAACCGCATAAGTTAGGTCCGTGGTGTTCTTGCGCACCGGGAAGGAGAGCGTCAGGGTTTTCGCGGAGTTTGTGCCGGTAGTCTCCTGTGAAACGACTTGGCCCGTCGCATCGGAGAGCGCGGGATTTCCCAGGAACGCGTATTCCAGCAAATTGTTCCACGCATCGTTGTCGGGATTCTGCGTGTTGCCGTTCTGGCTGCCGGGGAAAGTGGTCCGCGCGGCCCAGGTGCTGTAGGTGTCAGTGAGGTTGACGGCGACGGTTTGCGTGGTGGTGAGATTGTCCAAGTCCGTCGCGGTGACGGTGATGGTGGTTTGTCCACCTGCCAGACCGACCAAGTGCAGCTGGCCACTGACGATGCTGGCCGTGGCGACCGCCGGGTTGGTGTTCCCGGTGACGCTGTAAGCGAGCGTCGGGATGCTGGTGACCGAGTTCATTTTCACCAGCTTGGTCTGATCCATCGATACCGGAGCGCTGGCTGCGTTCATCGGGAAGTTTCCAAACGCTGTTGCGGAGGTGCCGCCATCAAGCATCAGGTTATACGTGTTGGATGGCAGGTAACTGATGGCGTCCGCCACGGTCATGCCATTCCCTGCGACCCGGCCGAAGACCGTGAAGCCGCCGTTTTGATAGTCCAGATTCGCGCGGTTGTCTCCGAGGCTGACAAAAAACTGGCTGGTGGCGCTGTTGGGATTCCCGCCGGACTTGGCCATGGAAATGGTGCCGCGTTCGTTCGCGATTCCCGGCTCGTTGTTGACGGTAGGATTGGTAATCACGCTGGTGAAGTTGCTCGCAGTGCCGGCGCCTTTGAAGCCGCCGCCTTGAATGACGAATCCGCTGATGCTGCGGTGGAACGAGACGTCCGTGTATTTCCCGGCGCTCACGTAGTTCATGAAATTCGTCACCGTAGCCGGAGTGGCGGCGTTGAACAAAATGAAGTCCATGGTGCCGAGCGTGGTGCTGACGCGGACGGCCGAGTCCGCTTCAAGGTCGGTGAATGTTCCGGCGAGCGCGGTGTCGCGCGTGGTTCCCGCTGCGGCAGTCCATGCGGGAATGACCGTGCCCACCACCGGCGGCCCGGCGGGCGGCCGGACGCGAATGGAAAATGCCTGCGTGAGGCTGCCACCGTTGGTGAAGGTCACCGTGTAACTTAACGCGTAATTTCCCACCGCCGGGTAGACACCGCTGAGCACGCCCGTACTGGTGTTGAAGGTGAGCCCGGAGGGCACTCCCGTGAGGGCGCGGGAGCTCACGGTAGAGCCTGAAATCTGCGTGAAGGTGTGGGAAAACGCACTCCCGGCCAGACCCGATGTGCCTGTCTTGCTGGTGATGCCGTCCACGGTGGCGGTCGCAACATTCGAGTCACCGATGATGCTGGAATTGATGTAGGGCTCGACGATAAAGTTATAAGACTTGGAAGATTCCAGGAAGGTCGAGTTGACCTGATAGGTAGTGACATCCGCGGCTACCAAGGTGACGACCGAATAGGAAGAATCGCCAACGGCTTGATAGATGATTTGGTAGCCAGTTTCAAAAGCGACGTTCGGCCAGGAA
>JAYWDF010000442.1:0-1826 GCA_043779985.1 Akkermansiaceae bacterium
CCATGCGCATCCAACACCGAAGCCAGCGGCACCAGCCACATCCCCATCGCCATCGCATGGATGAAAAACATCCCCGCCAAACTCGCATACTCCCGCAACCAATGATCCTTTTGCACCCCCGCATGGAAGCCCCCACCCCGCCCCACAAGCAAGCGCAATGGCGGGCGCGGCAGGGTTGATGGTTGATGGTTGATAGGCCCCATCCGTCCCATTCATGGATCGCCGCAGGGGTGAAAGTTGAAAGTTGAGGGTTGAAAGTTGACGCTGCATGGTGGATGAAAAAGCGCATAAGCGCGCTTGCGCCAATCAACCATCAACCATCAACTCTGCCGTCACCATGCCATCCGTGATTCTCAAAGCCCACTACGACGGTGAGCACATCGTCCTCAACGAACCATTCCTGCTTCCAACGAACGCACCTCTGACGGTGACCGTGCTTTCTCCGACCACGCCAGAGCTTGACGGCGAGCGCACGGAGTGGGCCGCCCTCAGCGCCCAGAGTCTCGCCAGAGCCTACGGCGACGACGAACCCGAATACACCCTAGCCGACCTCCGGCCATGACCGAGGGCGATGTCGTGCTCACCCCGCTCCCGCAGGCCGACGGACGCACCAAGCCGAGACCGGCCATTCTCCTCCGCAAGATGCCTCCATTCGGAGACTGGCTCGTTTGCGGCGTCAGAATCGAGCACCGCTTGGATAGAATGAAATTTCGCAACAGGCATACCATAAAGTAAAACGAGCGCAGCACGAGCTGTCCAGCACGGGCGTTACGGCGTAATGTCCTAAATTTGAATCTAAAAATTCAAACACACCAATCGCTTGACCTTCTGTGAGCTGGCCATCAGTTTGAAATGCAATCCAGACCTACAACGATGACGAGGAAAGAAAATAAACCAAAAAAGGCTGCCGCTTCTAAAAAAACGGCTAAATCAATAAAAGCAACGTTGCTGCCTAGATTTATAAAGTTTCACAGCATCAAAGGTCCGTGCTTTCGATCAGTCCAAGCGGATGGTGCTTGGGGTAGCGTTAATCCGCATGGGAATATACATTTGATCTTTTTCAATGAACGAGCGCCAGTGCCGCAGGAGGTAATGTTTAATCTAAACCCGGATGGCACTCTTGGAAATGAGATTACCAACAAGAGAGTCTCCAAAGATGGAATGGTAAGAGAAATGGAGGTAGATGTGGTTTTATCCATCAAAGCTGCAACGAATGTTTACAAATGGCTTGGAGATGCGCTTGCTGCGCATAATGGAGGACATAATGCAACTTAATCAAACTAAGCAGCTCGCGATTGGCACAGCCTTCTATTTTGGCTTAATGTCAGTCAATACACTTGTGGCTGAGCCTGGTAATTATAAATCCTTCAATGGATGGGCAGATCTGACGCCTGCACACGACGATGGGCAGAAGCGGTCGCTATTTCTTGATCATCTTTCAAAGTGGATTTCTGAAACAGGACCGGAGTCATCACTAGATGCAATCACTAGAAATAAGCACTATCTTCGCATTATTTCTATGGGGGCATCTGCGCTGCCCTTTATTTTTTCTGACCTTAAAAAAACCTCAGCGCCTTGGTTCGTTGCGCTTCGGGCTATAACGGGAGTAGATCCAGTGGCCCCTGGAAAAGCTGGAAAATTCAAGGAAATGGCAAAGGACTGGTTGGCTTGGGGTAAGAAAAATCGATATACGTAATGCGGTTGAACCCAGTAAAAGAAGCCAGTTTTCCGCTGCTGGTTAGTGAAGGGTATAAAAAAACGAGCCCGGCTACACGTGATTACAACTGTATAGCTTTCGCGGCAGATGTAATGGACGAATGGTGGTG
>JAYWDF010000443.1:0-5572 GCA_043779985.1 Akkermansiaceae bacterium
ACTCTTCAAGTAAGCGGGATGAAAAACTGAAACCATGAAAGCACAAAATATTATGATTCCCGGCATGACATGCGGAAGCTGCGCAGAGAAAGTTCACGCTCGTCTGTTGGAGCACCCAGAGGTCGAATTCGCCGCCGCGACTTTGCAACCGTCCCAAGCCGAAGTGATTACGAAGCACGAGTTTGAAGCAGACAAGCTGAACGCATGGCTCGAACCCAGAGGCCGCCACCAGGTTTTTGCGGGAGGCAATAACAGTTCCTGCGGCAGTGCGAATTCAATATCCGCTCGGCATCCGAGCAAGTCCGTGAATTCGGGTACGCGCCGTTTCATTGCCACGGGAGTCGAGAGACTTTCGTCCGGGTCATATCAGATATCGCTTTACTGACAGGCGTTTGGAGGATCTGGACCGCTTTAGGGTCCAAGTCCTCAAAAATCCGATCCAGTTCAAGCGCAACCGTCCCCACCGCGAAAGGCTGCCACTGCCTCACGCAAAATTCAACATCACAATTTCCACGACCATGATTGAGAAAATAATCGAATGGAGCCTGAAAAACCGCTTCCTCGTCGCCTGCGCCACCCTGCTGCTCGTCGCCCTTGGTGTCCGGGCCGTTTACCTAACACCAGTCGATGCCATCCCGGATCTGACCGAGAACCAAGTGCTCGTCTATGCCGAGTGGGCCGGTCGCAGCCCGCAGGAAGTCGAGGACCAGGTCACTTATCCACTCACTACCGGACTGCAAGGGCTCGCCGGCGTCAAGGAAGTGCGTGCCACCTCCATGTTCGGATTCTCCCTGAGCACCATCATTTTTGAAGAAGGCGTGGACACCTACTTCGCGCGGACCCGCGTGCTGGAGCGCCTGAACTTCCTCCAAAGCGCGATGCCCCAAGGCGTCACCCCGCAACTCGGACCCGATGCCTCGGGCCTCGGCTGGGTCTACCAATACTATCTCGATGTCGACCCCGCCAAGGCGGAAAACGGCGGCTACGACCTTGCGAAACTCCGCTCCGTCCAGGATTGGTATGTCCGCTATCAACTCGCCAGCGTCCAGGGCGTCGCAGAAGTCGCCAGCATCGGCGGATTCGTGAAGCAATATCAAATCGAGCTCTCCTCGACCAAGATGCGCGCGGCGAATGTCACGATGATGGAGGTGCTTTCCGCCGTCCAGAATGCGAACCTCAACGTCGGTGGCAAGGTCGTCGAGGAAAACGGCGCCGAGTTCGTCCTGCGCGGGATCGGCCTCGTCACCAGCCCGGAGGATCTGGAACTGGTGACGATCAAAGCCATGGAAGGCACGCCGATCTATCTGAAGGACATTGCCACGGTCCAAATCGGCGGCGACTTCCGGCGGGGCGCGCTTGACCTGAACGGCCATGAGGCGGTGGGTGGCACCGTCGTGATGCGCACCGGCGAAAACGCCAAGGCGGTCATCGAGCGGGTGAAGGAAAAAATCGCCCAGATCGCTCCCAGCCTGCCTCCCGGCATCACCATCAAACCATTCTACGACCGCAGCGAACTCATCGACCACACCATCGACACACTCAAGCACGCGCTGATCGAGGAAATCATCTTGGTGACCCTCGCCCACATCGTCTTCCTCTGGCATTTCCGCAGCATCCTCATCGTCACGCTGCCCCTGCCGATTTCGATCCTGATCTCCTTTTTTATGATGAAACAGTTCGGCATCACCAGCAACATCATGTCGCTCACCGGCATCGCGATCGCCATCGGCGTGCTGGTGGATGCTGCCATCGTCGTGACCGAGAACGTTCTTCGCCATTGCGAAAAGGCGGAAGATCGTAAAGGCAGCAAACTCACTTCACAGGAAACCTGGGCCACCACCCTCGTCGCCTGCAAACAAGTCGGCCGGCCGATCTTCTTCGCCATGGCGATCATCATCCTCGCCTTCGTCCCCGTCTTCGCGCTTACCGGACAGGAGGGCAAGCTCTTCCATCCGCTGGCCTTCACCAAGACCTTCGCGATGATCGGCTCCACGCTGCTCGCCGTCACCTTGGTGCCGGTGCTTTGTTCGCTGTTGGTCCGAGGCCCGTTCCACTCCGAGGACAAGAACATCGTGATGAAGTTCCTGCTGCGGCTCTATGAACCCACTCTCAACTGGGCGCTCAACCATCGAAAAACCGTCGTCGGCGTGGCCATGATCATCCTCGCGACCGCTCTGCTAACCGCCTTCGGTCTGCCGCGGAGTTTCGTCAAACAAATCCGCGACAAGGGCTACGAGCGCACCGCGGATGCGGTCACCGGCTTCGGCAAGGAATTCATGCCACCGCTGAACGAAGGCAGCCTGCTTTTCATGCCGGTGATGATTCCCAAGACCGGGCTCAAGGAAATCCAGCGGGTGATGTCCTGGCAGGACAAGGTCATTTCCGAGACTCCGGAAGTCGCCAGCGTGGCCGGCAAGCTCGGCCGCTTCGAAACCGCCACCGACCCGGCCCCTACTGAAATGTTAGAAACAACGATCATGCTCAAGCCGGAATACATCGCCAACGGCAGGTTCCGCGTGAAGCGCAATCCCGACTGGCGCGAGGGCATGACCATCGACAAGCTCAAGGCCGAGCTCACGGAAAAAATGAAACAAGTCCCCGGCTACGTGCCGGCCTTTCTCCAGCCCATCGAAAACCGCATTCTCATGCTCTACACCGGCATCCGCGCCCAAGTCGGCATCAAGATCTACGGCGACAGCCTCGACAAGATCCAGCGCAAGGCCTTCGAGATTGAAAAGCTCGTCAAAAACATCGAGGGCTCCACCGGCGTCTCCGCCTCCCGCGTCCAAGGCAAGCCCTACCTCAACATCAAGGTGGATCGCCAAGCGATGGCCCGCTATGGCCTGAGCGCGAAGGACGTGCTCGATGCCGTCGAGATTTCCATCGGCGGGAAAAATGTCAGCACCACCATCGAGGGCCGCGAGCGTTTCCCGATCCAGATTCGGGTCCAGCGCAGCGAGCGTGACGACATCGAGAAGCTCAGCCGCATCCTCGTGGCGGCAAAACCCGGCATGGGTGCCGCAGCCTCAGCCCCGGCCGGAGGCATGGGCGGCGGCATGGGAGGGGCCGCGGCGGCCACCGCCAGCGCACCCCCCGCAAGCGATGGCAAGGAGGTCCCCTACATCCCGCTCGGCATGGTGGCGAAGATCACCCGCGAGATCGGGGCCAATGAAATCGCCTCGGAAAACGGCCTCCTGAGGTCGTATGTCCAGGCGAACGTCCAGGACCGCGACCTCGGTGGCTTCGTCGAGGAAATCGAGCACAAGCTCAAGAGCGTCGACATGGAAGGCATGACTTACAAGATGACTGGCGAGTTCGAAAACCAGCGCCGCTTTACCAAGACCATGGTGCTGGTCTTCCCTCTCGTTCTGATGGTGATCTTCGTCCTGCTTTATTTCGTCTATCACAGCGCCCTGGAGGCCGCCCACGTCATGCTTGCCGTGCCATTCGCCCTCAGCGGCGGCGTGTTGTTGCAGAAACTGCTAGGCTATAACTTCAACGGCGCCGTCTGGGTCGGCTACATCGCGCTGTTCGGCACCGCCGTGCAGACCGGCGTGGTGATGGTGGTCTATCTGGAGGAGACCGTGAAATCCCGCCTCGCGGAAAAGGGCCCGGCCTTCACCTACGAAGATCTGGTGCAGGCCGTGAAGGATGGTGCCCGCCTCCGCCTCCGCCCCAAGGTGATGACCGTAGCCACCATCGTTTGCAGCCTCATGCCCATCATGTGGAGCCACCGCCAAGGCGCGGAAATCATGAAACCCCTGGCAACTCCGGTCATCGGTGGTATGATTTCAAGTCTGCTTCACATTCTCATCGTCACTCCCGTCATCTTCCTCTGGTTGCGTGGGCGGGAGTTCAAAAAAGGCACCTTGCACAGCTCCCTCTCCGACGCCACTCGATAGCCCGGAAGGTTTTGGTCCATAAAATGAATCCTATCGACTCACCGAGCCATCCCTCCTCGATTCCTTGCTCAAAATCTCACCGTCCAACCACCCACCAACGATCCTCATGAAATCCATTATCATCCCGCTCGCAATCGCATCACTCCTCTCCGTTGCCTGCAAGCCCGAGAAAGCGGGCACCGCCGCGGGCACCGAGGGCACCGCCGCGACAGCCTCCGCCGTAAAGCCCTATCCTCTGGACGTCTGCCTCGTCTCCGATGAGAAGCTCGGGGAAATGGGGGATCCCGTCATCTACGTCCACGAGGGCCAGCAGATCAAATTCTGCTGCGAGAAATGCCTGCCAAAATTCAAGAAGGACCCGGCGAAGTATTTGTCAAAAATGAAGTGAGTTCCGAATGGGTCCAAGCGTCCGCGAAGGGCTTGCGAGCTTTCAAACAAGGAGCGGCGGAATCTGTCCGCCGCGCCCATGCGCGGTCATTGAAAAGACGCGGACCACTCGCCCATGGCCGATCCTGACATCGCCTCTCGCCGAGTCGCGGTGGCGTCCCGCCGCGGCCCCTTGCCGGAGCGTCACGCTCCTTGCACGCCCGTGTAGCGGCGCATCGGTGCCGCACCTCCCCTTCTCCCCATCGTTTCGCTTGGCAAGGAGGACTTCTTTATTCTACATCCGCGCGAAATGTTTTCCCAAGACCCGATTGAATGGCCGGAAAAAGTTGAGATTCTCATCGATCGCTTTGAGAGCGAATCCGCCGAGCGTGCTCTCAGCCGCGCAGAACGTGCGCTGATGGACGTGTATGAGACCGTGCCGCTGCTTGAAAGTGAGGACGGCTTGCACGATTTTTGGCAAAGCGGGGTGGATCACCAGCGGGTGATCAACTCGTTCGATCTCATCGGCGCAGCCACCCTGGTCGATCCTCTCAACGCCAGCCGTTGGTGCGAAACCCGCAGCCAGGACCGCGACGACTACAGCGAAACCGAAGCGGACTACCTCGCCACGATTGAAGAAGAACTCCCCGCCGGCCTGGAGGAACTCACCGACCTCGTGCTTGAGTTCATTGAGGAAGAGTTAGGCTAGGGTAAGTCCTCGGATTGGCGGACATCATCCCGAAAAGTTCGGCGCAAACGGACCGACCCCGCCGGCGCTCCAGCACCAACGAAATCGCACCCCTGATCGTAGCTGTGGCATTTCGCCGCAAGCCGATGCCGGAGCCTCTCGCTCCGTGCAAAAATCCGGCAGGGCTCGCATGCAGCGACGCGCCCACATCACCTTCTCCCGCCGGAGCTACTCTTCCGCTTCATTTCGATGCCCAATGTTAGAAGCGCGATGTCCCCTCTCCCGCTTCTCCGTTCTCCAACTCGCACTTCACGGGTTAACCCATGAGGCCTGACCCTATTTAGGAACAGCTCCAGGGAATACTTGGGGTTGCCCATGGTTTCGGTGGCCCAGAGGTTGGCGTCGTTGGTGATGCCGCTGTCGGGGTCAGGTTTAATGCTCTGGGGCTCGATGATCTGTTGGGACGTGTCGTGGCAGGTGGACGTTGAAAACGGTTTCTTGCCCGGCCGAGCTAACAGCGATCGAACCGCCGTGGGCATTTGCGACCTCGCGGGCTATGTACAACCCGAGCCCGACGCTACCGGCAACGGCCGGGCTTTCCGAGGGTTGGTGGCGT
>JAYWDF010000444.1:0-5560 GCA_043779985.1 Akkermansiaceae bacterium
GCTTGGGAAGATGCTGCGTTGTCGGATTCGCTATTTCACGGACGGGGCGGTGATCGGCAGCCGGAACTTTGTGGATGAGGTGTTCGAGGGGGCTCGGGAACGATTCGGGGAGAAACGCAAGGACGGAGCGCGGAAGATCCGGGGTAGCGGCGCGGCTGTCAGCCGCTTGTGGAGCATGCGGGATTTGAAGAAGGGATTCGATGCTGCGCTAAATTCTCCCGATTAACGAGATAGTGGGGAATGAACCGAGGGCAGCAGTAACATTCTGACCAAGAATATCGGCTTCACATGAGTGTGGACGCATGCATTGGGGCCATGTAAATACCAAGGCGTGCTTCTGGAGCCCACGAAACCTGCGATAAGGCTTGGCTTCAGCGACTATCCCATCCCGAGGCTTGGAGCCTTGAATTCGCGATGCCTCTCAACTTCGTCACAATGACGCTTAGTCCATGGTGCCCTCCCCCCTCGCAATTCCCCCTTGCGGCCGATTTTGGGACCACTTGGCCGCATTCGGGACCCACTAATGCTTTCGGTCTGCTGAATTTCAGGTAATTTGAATTCGTTCTGAGGCGCTTCGGCGCCGAAGAGCTCTCAGCCAAAAAGCCAAGCCTCATTCAGTTCGTCTTTGATCTCCGGGGGGAAATCAAGCGGACCCGGCAAAGCCCAGTGGCTCTGAAAAAAGCGCGCTTTGAGAGATCTGGGGGGATATCCAAAGCGCGCTTTTTCTTTGCCCGCTGTCTCCTGCCGGATCGGGGCCCAAGTGCGGGGCCGTGAGCCCTCGGGCGTAGGGTTATACCCCATAGGTCGGCTACCCCGCGTGGCGTATTCTCTACCAAGTGCAAGCCCTTTGGAATCCATTCCCGATCAGCTCCATGGCACCCAAAAACCAACCAACTAAATTATGAAACGCTCAAAATTCGCCGTTCTCGCCCTTGCCTCGGTCCTCTTTGTCAGTTGTGACAAACAGAAAGCTGCGATCGAAGACAACAAGGAGGCGACCAAGAACGCCATCGACGAACGCAAGGAGGAGGTCAACGCGGACGCCAAGCGTGCGATCAAGAACACCGACATGAACGCGACCATCGACAAGGCTCGAATCGAAGCTAACAAGGATACGGCCCAGGCGCAGCTTGACGCAGACAAGAAGGCCGCCGATGCAGAAGCCAAAGCGGCCAAAGCACGGATCGATGCTGAGAACAAGTAAGGGGTGGATACCGCTCTGAGGAAGCACGAGGACCATACGCCCCCGTTGCTTTCCCGGGGCTAACCGTGGTGGGTGGACAGCGATCCATACCGAATGCGGGCACGGATGGGATGGCTGATCGCGCAATGCCGCAAGTCGGCCGGGTGGCGACAGTCGAGGGCTGGGCCGCAGTTCCAGCCTTCGGAAGCACGGGAAAACAGAACAGCACCATGACGGGCTGTCCTAGCCGACGGGGAAGCAATGAAAGGGAGGCTCTGACGGCGCTCCCACATCATTTTTCAGCCCACGCTATGACGTAGGGTTGGGGCGTTGACAGCAGCCTTCGAAGCCGTAGAATCCGCGCAACGCCAGCGCTCAATAGCCCCTGCGGTAATCTTGTCCCCCGTCCATGAGAATCGTCGTCCACGATTACGCAGGCCATGCGTTTCCCATTGCCCTGAGTCGTGCGCTTGCCGCCAGGGGGCATGACGTAGTGCACGCTTTTGCGAGTTCACTACAAACGCCACGGGGCGATCTCGCGCGGAAGCCCGAAGACGCCCCCACCCTCGAGTTCCGGGAAATCGCGATGGACCCGGAATACACCCGCTACAAATACTCGTTCCGCCGCCGGCGAAACATGGAGGTTCGTTACGGAAAAGAAGTCGCGAAATTCATCACCGCTTGGAAACCTGACGCCGTGCTTTCGGGAAACACTCCGACTGAAACCCAGGATCCGATCAGTCGCGCCGCCATCGCTAGTGGCGGTCGGTTTTACTACTGGGTGCAGGATTTCTACAGCCTGGCCGTTGATCAGATTCTGCGGCGGAAGATCCCGGTCTTCGGCGCTTGGATCGGGGCGTGGTACCGCCATCTGGACCGTCGTCAATTTCAGCGGAGCTCGAAGATCATCGCAATCACCGGAGATTTCACACCGATACTTTCCAGTGAGTTCGGTGTCGATCCAGCGAAGGTCGCGGTCGTGCCTAACTGGGCGCTTATCGAGGAAATTCCCGTTCTCCCGAAGGACAATCCGTGGTCGCGCAGGCACGAACTCCACGATAAGTTCGTTTACCTCTATTCCGGCACCATCGGTATGAAGCATAATCCGGCGATGTTGCTAGATCTGGCTCGCAAGCAGTCGGCGGATCCCACGGTGCGGGTGGTGATCGTCTCGGAGGGCATCGGCGCCGAATGGTTGCGGAAAGAAGCGGCAGCCGAGAAGCTCACGAACATCCAGATCCTCCCCTATCAGCCGTTCCGTGAATTGTCGTCGGTGCTTGCATCGGGCGACGTGCTCGTCGGCATTCTTGAAGAAGAAGCCGGGACGTTTTCCGTTCCTTCCAAAACGTTGAGCTACCTGTGTGCCGGGCGGCCGCTATTGTTGGCGATTCCGCTTGGAAATCTAGCGGCGCGCATCACCCGCGACCATCACGCGGGCCTCACGGTAGCGCCAGGCGACGGCCTCGGGTTTCAGGAAGCCGCCGCGACGCTCCGCTGCTCGGAAACCCTGCGTGCGGAGCTCGCGGGGAACGCCCGTGCCTATGCGGAAGCCACCTTTCCGATTGCGAAGACCGCCGCCATTTTCGAACAAATCCTCGCCCGGTAAATCTCGTGTTTTTCCCAAGCCATCAGCCCGCAGATCCGATCGCCGTGCCAACCGCCCGGGAAGCGCCGTGGGTTGAGCGCTTCCTCTGGGTGTTTCTGCTATCCTTCGCTTTGGACTACCGCAGCTCGATGGCGCGCGAAAGCTCGGGTGGGGCGGGCATCGACCAACTGCTGTTCCTCGGGTCGTGCATCGGCTCCACTGTCGGAATCGTCTGCTTGGGTTGGCGATTTCTCACGATCCGCCCGGGAGCCTGGATCATTGCCTTCTGGGGCTTGTTCATCGCCTTCATGATGGTGAACTCGGTGCTCCAAGGCGTGCAGTTGAGCCGCTCGATCCGCGTGATTTTACCTCTGGTTTTCTGCTTCTTCGGCATCATCAATGCCCACATCGCCAGCTGCATGGGAATCCGGCCCTCGCGGATCGTCACGCCGATTCTGGTGGCGGCCTGCACGAATGTCCTCTGGCGGATAGTCCAAGGCTTTTTATTCAAAGACGTGTCGTTGGAAACCGTGCGGCTCGAGGTGCAGAGCCCGGCAAACAATTGGATCGCCGCATGGATCGGTTGTGCGATTCTCCTGCGCGGACGGTTCCACTGGAGCCTGTTGGTAGCCTGTGGCGTTTTGTTTGTCGGTATTTTCATTACGATCACCCGGTCCTTGATTTTTCCGGTGGTCGTCTCCGCCTTTGCCAGCTCGCTGTGCTTCATGCTCGGCGTGCGTTGGCGGCAATTTGGTTGGTCGAGCCTGGGCAAGCGCTTGCTTCCGGTCGGCGCTGCGATCCTGCTCATTGCCGGCGGCATCGGACTTGTCTCGCTGTTCCAACCACACATGCTCGAGCGCTGGGACGAGCGGCTTTTCCACAATGCGTCCGCGCAGAATCTAGGTTCGGACATCTCCTATCTCACCCGGATGGCGGAAGCAGACGCGATGTGGAAGATCCTCTCGGCCGACCCGGTCCACTTCATCCATGGTCGCGGCATTGGCACTTCATACTATTGGGACGGTGCCTATCTGCCGGAGATCTGGATGGTGATCCCGGTCAAGGAAGCGGGTGAGGATGACATCTGGTTTGCCGGGCATTCGGTATGGACCTACGGACTTCTATCGGGCGGCGCGATCGCGCTGTTGTCCTATCTGATTCTGTTCGCCAGCACGATGGGATTCAGCCTGAGCAGCGCGCGGGCGAATGCGTCCGATCCCGGGCCCGACCAATGGCTGGCATTTCTTCCATTCGTGGCTACCTGCTGCCTACTCAGCGAGTCCTTTACGGCCAATCCATTTCAAGAGCGCCTGGTCGGGATTATTTTCGGCATGATGGTCGGGCTGCCTCAGGCATTCGTCGTCCGTTCATCCTGGATTCATACGGACGCCAGGCCCCAACCCGCTCCCATCTCATGATGCCTGCTCACGGAAAGACCGTCGCGCTCATCGATCCGCTCTGGATCGGGCATCATCCCATGTATTTCAGCCAGTTCACCGCATCCTTTCTGAGGATTGGCGCACGGGTCATCGGCCTCTGTCCCGAGCCGGAAGCCGCCATGAAGGATCTGCTCCGGGTCGTCGATGAGGAAACTGCTAGAACGCTCGGTCAGCGCGTCTACTTCCACAAGCTGCCGACGGGCAAGCGGAGCTTTTTTTCCGGTCGATTCGAGGGCGATCCCGCTCGCACCTTTTCCCGTTGGCGCAAAGCTTCGGAAGGTCTGGCCGACGCCGAGATCGTTTGTGGCATGTCGACAGACCTCGTCTTTTTCCCCTATCTCGACAGCTATCTACGGTTTCTTCCCTTCGCAACCATTCCCAAGTTCCTCATGAACCGCGCGTGGAGCGGACTCTATCTGAGGAACCACCATCACGGCGAAACACCGTCATTTAAAAAAAATCTGCGACTGCTCGCAAAGGGCGACGCCATTTTGCGCAGTGACCTCTGCCGCGGGATCGGTGTGCTCGACGAGCGCTTCATCCCAGCCATGGAGAAATCGTATGGTATTTCTATCACGGCCTATCCAGACGTCACCCAGACCGAGCTCCCTGCCGAGCCATACCCGCTGGCGTTGGAGATCCAACGCAAGGCGCAGGGACGCACCACCATCGGCATCATCGGTCTTGAGCGCCGCAAGGGATTTCTCACACTCCTCCGGACTGCAAAGCTCGCACGCGAGGCGAATCTACCCTACTATTTCATCTGCGCGGGGATCGTGCACCTTCCGCAATACCTCCCTAACGAACAGTTGGAGATTCAAGCCCTCCATGAGGGAATCGCCAGTGGGGCGATTCAGAACATCTACTTCGACCCGGCATTCGGGCGGATTGAGGACGAGGCAGATTACAATTTTCTATTCCGCACCTTCCACATTGCGTGGGCGGCTTACGAAGGATTCCAAGGCAGCAGCGGCACGCTGAGCAAGGCGGCCGCCTTTGAGATTCCATGCATCGCCACCGCCGGGGAGTGCGTTGGCCAGCGCGTGGAAAATTACCGCCTGGGCCTCACGATTCCCGAAGCTTCACCGGAACAAGCTCTCGCCGCCATTGTTCGTCTCGCGGCCGGCACGAACTTCAGTGGAGAACCGCTATCAGCCCGCTTTGCGGGCTATCGTGAGGACCACTCCCAGGGTAGGCTGGACAGGATTTTGGGTAACTTGCTAGAGTCTGTGTGAATCCCGCACGCAGCGGGGTGTAATACGATCGACCCACTGGCCCCAGCGAGCTACTTGCTCCAGTTCTCATCAAATCGCTTCCGAAAATCCACCTTTTGGGTGCCGGGAGGAATGTGGG
>JAYWDF010000445.1:0-5558 GCA_043779985.1 Akkermansiaceae bacterium
GCGAGCGGAGCGATCACCTTATCGGCTATGAGGGAGTTCGTCAGTCCTCCGATCGAGGCGAAGCTCATGCCGACCGTCAGGCGACTGCCGTCGTCCGAACCAAGCACGCTCCGGGCGGATACGAATTGGCCAGTGCGATGCATTTGGCAGCGAGAACATTGGCCCCGGCCGCCTTGTCGCCTTCGCCCAGCGATTCGGCGTCGAAGACTTGAAGCAGGCGGAGGAGCGGGGCGGAGGTGGCGGTGGTTGAATTGGCTGTCATGTCTGTAGGCTTACCCTTCGGCGATGACACCCTGTGGCTGTAATTTTGCGTACAGGTTGTGATTGCCTTATGAAACAAGTATGACCTTAATCATTCGTGGATTCCATGAAAAAAGTAGGAAATCATACAAATCGAGGCGGGGCACGCCCTGGCGCGGGAAGGCCGTCGGGACAGACCAAGATCAAGACATCCGTGTCGATCGACGAGACGACATTGAGGGCGGCACTCGCCAAGTGGGGCGGCAAGCTGTCGCCGCTCGTGGAGAAACTACTGCGCGAATATCTCTGATCTGATCGTGTGCCAATCTGGTAATCTATCGGCGTAATGGATGGGAGCGGTGCGAAGGAGCCCGCCTGAGCTTCACGGACTGCTCGGTCCCGATTCTCGAAGTTTGAGCGGAACCGGGCCGTGTTCGACTTGAGCTATCCCCCGGATGCAGACGGGCAGGGCTGAATCAGCTTCCAACACCATGGCTCGCTCGATCATCGAGAGAGTTAAATTCTCAGGGGAAGCCGTGCGGAAGGAAGGGCGTGACAACAGGTCTTGGAGGAATTCTGCCTCGCTGCTTGAAAGGGTGCCAACACTTCCAACAACGCCGACATCAAGTGTTTCGAACCGACAGCAAGGCCGACACCAATGTCACCCGGTTGCCCCCCCCCAACAATCTCGCCGGGATGTTTAGAGGTTCTCCCACCAGACCCTCCCTAGGGGGGAGGTGTAAGCCATCCAGCCTTTCGCGGGTTGGGTGGCTTTTTTGCGCCTTGGCATCTCGCCATCCAGTCGCCAGGGCGCGAAGGCTGCTGTTTGCGGTAAACCTTCGCGCCCTGCCCTCACCCGGCGGCACCGTCGAGACGGCACTGCCCCCCACGCCATCCAGCCCTGTGCGCCAAATGCATTTTTCAAGGTGAGAGAAACGCAAGGCGCCTAAATTACTGCTAGGCTTTTTGCCATCACAAACTATTGATTTTCAATAAGCGCACCTGACTGGATTCGAACCAGTGACCGTCCGCTTAGAAGGCGGGTGCTCTATCCAACTGAGCTACAGGCGCTGTGAGCCCACTGAATAGCAAGCTCCACGTGCGAAGTCAAAATCCGCGTGGAAAATCGTGCGTTTTGTTTTCCGGCACCGAATTAAGGGTTCCGATCGAGGAAAATCCCCCTTAAGTTCGCGCCATGCGAACTGCTGTCTACGCTGGCTCCTTCGATCCACCCACCCATGGTCACCTCTGGATGATCGAACGGGGCTTGGAAATGTTCGATCGTCTGATTGTCGCGATCGGCAGCAATCCTTCGAAGAGCTACTCGTTTTCCGTCAAGGAGCGGTTGGAACTGCTGGAGGCCTCCACGATACCTTGTGACCGCTTGACCATCGCCCATTTCGACAACCGCTACCTGGTAGATTACGCGAAAAAAATGGACGCGAAATACATGCTGAGGGGTATCCGCTCGCCGAACGACTACGAATACGAGCGGGTGATGCGCCACATCAACGCCGATATGGCACCCGACATCACCACGGTCTTCTTGATGCCGCCGCGGGACATTGCGGAGCTCTCCTCGAGCATGATCAAGAGCCTGACCGGACCGGCCGGCTGGGAGGAAACCGTGCGGCGCTACGTGCCGGAGCCGGTTTTCCACGCCCTAGCCGCTCGCGGAGGCACACTTTAAGCCGAGAAAGGTTCAGGGGTCAGATCCCAGCCGACCTCAAGAGAGCGTGAATATCATATTCCGCCTTGCGTGATTGGCGGCTGCGCAGGGCATTTGCTTCGGCGTCGCCCACAAATTCCTCCTTGGCCACGTCCCAAGTGAGCTTGCGCCCGAGCTTCATCCCGATCCACGAAGCAGCGCAGGCCTCCAGGCTGCGGGCGGCTTGATCGACCGGAGCAATCGGATCCTTATTGGCGATGATCGCTTCCAGCCAGTTGCGGTAGTGGTTGGCACTCTTTGGTAAACGCTTGGCACTGGCACCGAGCGGTGAGAGGAGTTTCGGGTCGCTGGCGCGGAGCGGGCTTTTCCCGCCGGCTGGTAAATTCGCATCGCTGGCCGTCACCTTCGCTTCACCGCGGGTGCAGAAAATCCAGCCTTCTTCACCTTCAAATTTCAAGCCCGTCTCGAACTTGTTATCCATGACGACCCGCACGTCATTCGGATAGAGCAGCTCGACATGATAGCCGCTGTGAACGGTCCAGACGTCGTCTTTCATGAAATCCGCCTTGGCGTCGATTTGCGAAGGTCCGCCGAGTTCTTGTCCCATCGCCAAGTGGGCGATGTCGATGTGGTGCGCGCCCCAGTTCGTGATCATGCCGAGACCGAAATCCTCGGTGGTGATCCAGCCGGGGCGGCCATCGAAACTGTTTTGCGGGTGGCAGTGGCCTTCCATGTATTCCTGCTCGGGCGCGGACCCCAGCCACCGGTCGTAGTTGAAATTCGCCGGCACCGGCATCGCGGCCGGACGCTTGCCGCTCGGCTTGTCCAGCCCCACTCCGATGGAAATCGTCTTCAACTTGCCCACGCGACCATTCTGCACCGCCTCGATCGCCGATCGAAACGCCCCGAACGGGCTCTCGGAACGTTGCTGGGAGCCGGTCTGTAGAATCACCTTCTTTGATCTAACCGCCGAGCGCAGCGCGATGGCCTCGGCGATGTTATAGGTCAGCGGTTTTTGACAGTAGATATGTTTGCCGGCGATGGCCGCGGCGACCCCGACGAGGCCGTGCCAATGGTCCGGGGTGCTGTTAACCACGGCATCGATTTCCGGATCGGCCAAGACCTCGAGGTGATTGGAGAAGACCTTGACCGCGACGAAGGACTCGCCCTTTTTCTTGTAATACTCCTCGACGATTTGCTTCGCATGCGCGGCACGCCTGGAATCCAGGTCGCAGACAGCGACGACGCGGGCCAGGCTTTCCGCTAGAATGGATTCCATGTCTGCTGTGCCCATGCGACCGCAGCCGATCTGGGCGACTTGGATGCGCTTGTTCGGCGAATCCGCGGCGAAGAGCGAACCGGGAAAAAGGTTCGGAAGGGCGATTAAGCCGGCGGTGCCACCGAGGGTGGTTTTAAGAAAATGACGACGATGATTCATGCTGGTGAGTCCAATACGGGGCTATTTTTTGGAGAAGTCGCGGATCATGACGTTGCGATAGGAGACGGTGTTACCGTGATCCTGCAGCAGGATGTGGCCTTCGGGAAGCTCGCCGAATGCCGGCCATTTGCTGTATTTGCTCGCCGCCACGGTATCGCGCCATTCCTTCGAACCGCGCTCGAACTCCACCGTCTTCACACCATTGAGCCAGAACGTCACATGCTTGCCTTCCGATAGAATGCGGGCGTTGTTCCACTTGCCGACTGGATAGACCCGCTTGGTGGCAGGGGCGGGAATCATGTCGTAGAGCGAGCCGATGGTGCGGTTTCCGTCGCGGCCGAGCTTGGCGTCCGGATGGCGCTCGTCATCCAGCACTTGGAACTCCGCGCCGATGGCCGAGCCTTCACCCTTATTGATCTCGGGATCGACGAAAATCTTGATGCCACTGTTCGCACCGGGCGTGATCTTGAAATCCACGCTCAGTTCGAAGTCGGAGAACTTATCACGCGTGATGATATCGCCCGCAGCGGCCGATTCCGCACCGCCGGTCTCGCCGATGGTGAGTTCACCATTCTGCATTTTCCAACCTTCTTTCGGGAAATCCATGCTGTGCGCGCTGCGCCAGCCGGTGTTGGTTTTGCCATCCCAAAGCAGCTTCCAGCCCGCGGCGGATTTCTCTGCTGATAGAGTATTCTGAACCGGAGCGGTGACCTCCTGAATCCGCAGATTCCGCCAGCGGACTTGGGCGCCGTCGGTCCCTTCGTCCTTGCCAATTCCATGCACTTGCAGGGCAATAAAGCCCGAGGCCGTCATGGAATCGTAGATCGACGCACACGGGGTGCCGTTGAGAGTGGTTGTGATCGAATCCCCGACCGCCTCCACCCGGACTTTGTTCCAGTCTCCCTGTTTGAAAATCTTGCGCCCCTGATCGCCGAAGGCCTTGCCCTCCCCACCCAGCGCTCCGGGATACAACCACCCGCGGGCAGCCTCCTCGTAAATGCCAGCGGCCCACCAGCGGTCCTTTTTCGGATCCGGGTCGATCTCGATCTGATAGCCATGCACGCGGTCAGCGGGGATTTTGATCGTCTTGCCCTCCCAGGCGAGCTCCGTCGGCGAGGAAAAGCTGTGGCTGCGGATCTGCACGCCGGAATTGAGCCGGGGATCCACCTTGAATTCATACTCGAGGATGAAGTCCCCGTAATCCCGCCCGGTGCAGAGGAAACTGTTCGGCGTATTCAGTGTCGAGGTGCCGACGATGGCTCCGTCTTCGATGGTGTATTTGGCGACTCCCCCGCGCTGCACCCAACCGTCGAGGTTTTTGCCGTTAAAAAGGTCAGTCCAAGGTTCAGCAGCCATGACGGTGCCGCATGCGGAAAGCAGGATGAGCGAGGAGCGAAAATAAGTCATCGGGATTTAGGTTTATGGAATACGGGGATCATACGCTGGCACGGGGTCATTCTTTCAGGAAAAGCCGAAAAAACATCGCCCACGACGAACTAACCTAAGGAGCGTGATTTCCGCAGCTCAGCCTGTCAAGAAACGGCTCGGCCTCGCATCCACGACGCTTCCTGCGAGCCTCGCTGCTAACCACCGAGGTAGCTCATTTCGGCCTTAGGCCGGTCAATACGACCCCGCTCCTCCGAGTAGCGGTCGCCTCGGGCCCGCCAAATGGAACGCACCGTTTCGCCCACCAACTTCGGGTCCATCCCGCTTCGCAAAATCCCTCGCAGATCATGGCCTTCCGCAGCGAACAAACAGGTGAAAATTTTTCCATCCGCGGAAAGTCGCAGCCGCTGGCAGTCACTGCAAAACGGCTTGGTCACCGAGCGGATCAAGCCAACCTCTGCGGACCCGTCGGCATGGCTCCAATGCGCCGCAACTTCCCCCCGATAGGCGGGCACCCTCGGCACGAGCGGGAACTCCTCGCCGAGGATGGCCAAAATCTCATCTCCGGCGACCACCTCGTCGAGCTTCCAGCCGTTCGTCTCCCCCACGTCCATGTACTCGATGAATCGCAAATCCACCGCTGCGGTCTTGGCCCAGCGGGCGAGCGGCAGGATCTGGCCCTCGTTCATGCCCCGCTGGATCACGGCATTCACCTTCACCGGCAGTCCGAAGGCCTGCGCCGAGTTGATTCCGGCGAGCACGCGCTCCACCTTCGCGCCGACTCCGTTCATTTTTGCAAAAATCAACGGATCCAGCGCGTCGAGG
>JAYWDF010000446.1:0-5558 GCA_043779985.1 Akkermansiaceae bacterium
GTAACAGACCGAGGAAAACGAGGTAGCCGCAGCCGACGGCGAGCGGGTAGCGCAGCGCCATCGCCCCGACACCGTGGTGCAGCAAGACGTGGGAAATCAGGAAACCGGCCAGCCCCGCGATGATGACTAACAGTCCGAGGATGAAGCGAGGGAACGAGCGTTTGCGGAAATAGGCCTCAAGCGCGGCGCGCGCGCGAAGGCGCCATTTCGGGTGTGGGTCCATGGCCGGACCTGTCACCCGTTCAGCTTCTCGAGCGCCTTGGCGAGGAAGATGCCGTCCTTGCGGATGAGCTTGCCGTCGAAGTAAATCTCACCACCGCCCCAATCTTTGCGCTGGATGTTGACCATGTCCCAGTGGACTTGGGAGCGGTTGCCATTGTCCGCCTCGTCGTAGGCTTGGCCGGGGGTGAAGTGGAAGGATCCGGCGATTTTCTCGTCGAAGAGGATGTCACGCATCGGCTCGCGGATCGCGGGGTGGAAGCCGATGGCGAACTCGCCGATGTAGCGCGCGCCTTCATCGCTATCGAGAATCTTGTTGAGCTCCTTGGTGCGGGATCCGGCGTCGGCCTTGACGATTTTCCCCTTGGAAAACTCCAGCCGGATCGAGTCGAAAGGGATGCCTTGATAGATCGTGGGCGCGTTGTAGGCGATGTGGCCCTCCACCGAATCACGGACGGGCGCGGTGAAGACTTCGCCGTCCGGGATATTATAATTGCCGCCGCAGACGATCGAGTTGATGCCCTTGATCGAGAAGCGGAGGTCCGTGCCGGGGCCTTTGATTTCCACGCGCTCGGCCTTGTCCATCAGCTTTTTGAGGGCGTTCATCGAGGGCAGCAGGGCCTTGTAGTCGAGCAGGCAGACGTCGAAGTAGAAGTTTTCAAACGCCTCGGTGCTCATGCCCGCTTGTTGGGCCATGGAGGCGGACGGCCAGCGGAGGACGCACCACTTGGTCTTCTTGACGCGGTGGTCGAGCACCGGGCGCATGTGCTTCATCGCCAGGCGCATGCGGTCGGCCGGGACGTCGGAATTCTCCGCGATGTTCGCCCCGCCGCGAATGGCGATGTAGGCGTCCATGTCCTTCATCTCGGCGAGCAGGTGCTTGGCGACGATTTCGTATTGGGCGTCTTCGGCACCTTTCATCATCTCGCGGGTGAGGCGGCCCTGATGGAGCCTGATGAACGGCAGGGCACCCTTGGCGCGGACCTCGCGGATGAGGGCCAGGCCGATGGCATCGGGGACGTCGTGAAGGTCGATGAGGACTTTTTCGCCCTTTTTCAGGGAAGTCGAGTAGCGTACAAGCTGGCGGGCGAGGGCATCGATGCGGGCGTCATGCATGGCGCTGTGGATAGCCTTTGGCACCGGGCTTTCCAAGCGCCAAGTCCGGGAGGCTTTCAAATCTTCTCGATTCGCCAAGTTGGCGCTTCCCGGCATCCGCCTTGGGGATTAAATCAAGCGCATGGTGCTCGGCGTCCTTGGTTCTGGTTCTGGTTCAAACATGCAGGCGATTCTCGATGCGATCGATGCGGGAACGCTCGACGCGCGGATTTCCATCGTGCTCTCGGACAATGCGGACGCATTCATTCTGGAGCGGGCGAGGAAGCGGGGAATCGAGACCGGGGTGATCGATTGCCGCGGATTCAAGACGAAGTTCCCCGAGGAAGCGCAGGCGGAAACGGCATCCCGCCTGAAAGCGGCGGGGGTGGATCTGGTGTGTCTGGCGGGATTCCTGCGCTTGGTGAAGCGGCCGCTGTTGGACGTTTTTCCCTATCGGATTCTAAACATCCATCCCTCGTTGCTGCCGGCGTTCCCCGGCTTGGAGTCGTGGAAGCAGGCGCTTCATGCCGGTGTTGCGGAAGCGGGATGCTCGGTGCATTTCGTGGACGAGGGTATGGACACCGGGCCGATCATCCTGCAGGAAAGCGTGCCAATTCTAGCAGACGACACGGCGGAGGCGCTGCATGCACGCATCCAGGTGATCGAGCACCGGCTCTATCCGGCGGCAATCCGCAAGGTGGGCGAGGGGCTGGGTTCCTAACGGCTACTTCCCGAGCTAAAGCCCGGAACTGCCGGGTTACGCCTCTTTCGCCTTCGCGGCCTTCCTCGCGGCGACCTTTTTCACGGGACGCGGCGGGAAGTCGAAGCCGATTTTCCCGTCCTTCACATCGAAGGTGAGGTGGGCGTCGAACTTGCGCTTGGTGCGGTTGGAGACGAAGCCCTTGAGGACGTCGGTCTTGCCGGTAGAAATGAGCTTGAGCATCTGGTCCTGCGGGATTTCGCACTGGAGGATGGACTTGCCGATGCGGATGCCATGCGGGTCCTTCTTGGTGACGATCTCGGGGACGTGATAGGCTTTGTCGGTGGCGTAGACCTTGTAGGACTTGCCTTCCTCGGTCTTGGCCTCGCCGATGAGTTGCTCGTCGGTAAGCTCGGGCGGGCCGTCGCGGTCGTCGCCTTCGAAGACGAAGTTGATCTTGAATTTTGCGTCTAACTCGAGCGCGGCATCGAAGGGTTTGTTGAACTTCGAGCGGAAGCCGGTGAGCGGGCCGACGTGTTTGGTGGTGAAGAGTTGGATGGCTTCCTCCTCGGTGAGCAGGCGGCCGGCGATGTGTTTCTTGGCCTTGAATTTGCACTCCGGCTCGCGGCACTCGTAGGTGGCCTCGGTCTGCTTGAGATTCATGGCACCGCAGATCGGGCAGGTGACTTTGAGGTCGGGGAAGACTTCGCTTTTTGCGAGATCGGCGGATTGGCGGGCCTTGGTGCAGATCTCGTTGGTGTAGGCGATGATCTCCTTCATGAAATCACTGCGCTTGAGATTGCCGTGCTCCATTTGACGAAGCTTGAACTCCCAATCACCGGTGAGTTTGGGTGAGTAGAGCCCCTCGATTTCCATCTCGCGGACCAGATTGATGAGGCGCATGCCGCTGCCGGAAACGAACAGCTCGCGGCCTTCACGGGCGAGGTATTTCTGGGAAATCAGGCCCTCGATGGTCGCCGCGCGGGTGGCGGGCGTTCCGAGTCCGCGCTCGGCCATGGCTTCGCGGAGGGCTTCGTCGTCGATGAGCTTGCCGGCGCCTTCCATCGCGGAAAGTAGCGTGGATTCGGTCATCCGGGCGGGTGGTTTGGTTTCCTCGGCGTGGACTTCGACGGGGTCGGCGTGGGCAGTTTCACCGGCGTTGACGGGGCAGAGCTCGTCTTTTCCAGCAGCGACACCGGGGCGGCGGCCGTAAACTTCGAGCCAGCCGGGTTTCACCAGGATCCGGCCTTCGGTTTTGAAGCAATCCTGCTCGATGCGCGTCAGGCGGGTCGTTTGCTCGAACTCGGCGGACGGGTAGAAAACGGCGATGAAGCGCTTCACGATCATGTCGTAAAGCTTCTGCTCGGCCTCGCTAAGCTTGGCGAACTTGCCGGTCGGGATGATGGCAAAGTGATCCGAGACTTTCTTGGAATCGAAAACCCGGCGGGATTTGTGGAGGCGCGGTCCTTTTTCGTCGCTGCCGGAGAGCACGGCTTTAGCGTATTTCGCCACATCGAGGTCGCTGTTGCCCACGTCCTGCATCGTTTCGCGGACGTTCGCGGTGTAGTCCTCGGGCAGATACCGCGAATCGGTCCGCGGGTAGGTGATCATCTTGTGCTTTTCGTAAAGCGCCTGGGCGATCTGGAGGGTGCCTTTCGCGGAAAACGGGGCTTCGCGTTGCAGCGTGGTGAGGTCGTAAAGCTGCGGAGAAATCTGGGTGTTCGCCTTTTTTTCCTCGGAAACCTTGCCGGTTTTGCCTTGGCACCGCGCTTGGATGGCCTCGGCGGTGAGCTGGTCCCAGATCCGCTCGGGCTTGGAAAGCGGGGCGTTTTCGTCCTTTTTCCATGCCTCGTCGATCCATTTTCCAAGGTATTCGCCGGCCTGGACGCCGAAAGTCGCGTGGACTTCGAAATACGGGGTGGGCTTGAAGGCTTGGATCTCGGCTTCGCGCTGGGCGAGGATCGCGAGCGTCGGCGTCTGGACGCGGCCGGCGGCGGTGATGTTGAATCCACCGTGGCGGGAATTGAAGCAAGTGAGGGCGCGGGTGGCGTTGAGGCCGACCAGCCAGTCCGACTCGGAGCGGCACTTCGCGGCATCCGCGAGCGGCTTCATTTGCTCGCCGGGGCGGAGGTTTTCCCAGGCTTCGAGGATCGAGTTGTTGGTCATCGACTGCATCCAGAGGCGCTTCACCGGTTTGGTGATTTCGCCGATTTCCATGATGTAGCGGAAGATGAGTTCACCTTCCCGGCCGGCGTCGCAAGCATTGATGATGAGGTCGACGTCCTTGCGCTTGGCGAGCTTGAGCACCTGCTTGAGGCGGGCCTCGGAGTCCGGGATCGGGTCGAGCGTGAACTTGTCCGGGATGGCCGGGAGGACGCTGAAATTCCAAGCGAGTTTCTTACCATTGGGGCCCATCGGCATCCGGAGTTCGACCAAGTGGCCGACGGCGGAGGTGATGATGGCGGTGTCGTTTTCGAAAAACACATCGCGGCCGGAGCCGTTTTTCTCGAACTTGCCGAGGACCTTGGTGAGAACCTTGCTCAGGTCGGTCATGACGCTGGGTTTCTCGGCGATGATCAGTGTTTTTCCCATGGTGAAATCGGGCCGTTAAGCGGCTGTGGGTTGAGGGACTAGGCTTAAGATGGCGTACTTGGCAAGCTGATTGGTGAAATTTCCAAAAAGTGCTCTGTGAAAGCCGCCGCCCTGATGTCCCGTTAAGGAACCGGACTCCATGACCCCCCCCAATCCATTTTCTCCTGAGCCTCTTCGCGGCGCTCGTCCTATCGCGCCACGCCCAAGCCAGCTCGCCGCGGGTCGCCATTCTTGGTGACAGCATCACCTTCGGCCTCAGCAGCGAGACGGTCTCCGGTCTTTCCGAAGCGGGTCACGCCGGCGGGAGATTCCCTCGTCCCTGCCTCCACGAGCGGCTCGACCGCATTCTAGGCGCCTTCAAGCCCACCCTAGTCCTCGTCTGCTACGGCATGAACGACGGTATCTACCTCCCGCTCGACGTCACTCGCTTCAAGGCTTATCAGGACGGCATCGTGAAATTGAAAACCGCCGTCGAGAAGCAGGGCGGGAAAATCATCTTCATCACCCCTCCGCTCCACAACGCCGACAAGCCCGCGGACGATCCGAACCGCCACGACGCCGTGCTCGACACTTATGGCGACTGGCTCATTTCTCGCCGCGTTGACGGCTGGCAGGTCGTCGACATCCGCCCGGACCTCAAGCAGGCGGTCACTGCCGAAAAAGCCCGGAACCCCCAGTTCATCTACGCCAATGACAACGTCCATCCCGGTGACGAAGGCCATCGCATCATCGCCGATTCCACCACCCACCAACTCTGGCCGCTGCTGAAACTCCCCGGCTCGCTCCAGTTTCCAAACGATGATGCCCCCGTCATCCTCCGCCGTCGCAGGAAACGACAAAATGAACGACAAAATGACAGTCCTTTTGTCGGAATATTTCTTGCCATTTTTCCTCCGCTCCGCTAGTTTATCTCCCATGAGCAGAAGGGCGCGCTGGCTGGCTGAGTGGCGGA
>JAYWDF010000447.1:0-1817 GCA_043779985.1 Akkermansiaceae bacterium
ATTGCCCGCAATCAAGTCGGAGGGAATCCGAACTTGGCTTACCTCCGCCACCGGCAATCCCATCTCCCGCGCCAATCGCCCGGCCACCCATTCCTTCACTAGGCACTGGTATCCCGCGTTTTTGAGCTTCACGAAATAATCACGCCCGTCATCTCCCTCGCAGCGGAACGGGCGGCTTACGCCGTTGCCTTCAGCCGTGCGGCCATGGATTTCAATGATGTCGATCACTTCAGGCATGGTTACTTAAATCGCTGACGTCGCTTCTACACGCCGCCGGAGAGTGGTGCAGAAGCTCCAGACTTTGGAGATGATGGATTCGGCGGTCATTTGTTTTCGAAATTTGTCTTTGCCGCCGTTAGTCCTCCGCCTTTGCTGGGCTCTTGATTCCCTTCAGGGAGAAGCCGGTTTTTCCAAAATTAACCTCAGACGCGCGCTTGAGGAGATTCGTCACCTCATCAAGCGGATGCTCGCTTGGGGACGATATTGAAATATTGGCGAAAAGGTTGCGTCCAAACGCCTCAATGAGAAGAGGCGATAGAGCTTCACCATCTTTGGTCTTCTTCCATTCGCCTGCAAGTTCCGCAAGCCACGATGCTCGGAGAATATCCGCCTTGTAACGTTTCGCAGCGAACTCGGCATCCGCGTGCTCACGAAACCATCTATCGTTCCACTTTAGATAATAAATTGCCGTGGAAATAATTGTGGCAATGGACGAGGCGAAGACAACCCAGTAGTGCCAGTCAGTGTTTGCAGAGCTAAATGCCCGGTAACCACTAAACGAGGCGATAATCCCGCCGAGGATCATTAAGCCGCACGCCACATAATGGATCGAAGATCGTTTATCCTGCGTGCTCGAACTTGCATTGTGCACCTCAGCCTCCTTAAGAACTGTTTGAATTTTGTCCAAAAGCTCTCGACGGACGCCCTGTTCATCCCGTAAATCGAGAACCTTGCGCATCTCCTCTAAGGCCTTGGTTTTATCATCCAGCTTCGAGAGTTCGAAAGCCTGTAAGATTTCAAACTCCTCCTTTCGCGCCCGGAATTCGACATCCAACTTGTCCGAACGTTCTTGATGAGCTTGTTGGAGCTTCGTTTGGAGCGCTTCTCGGTTGGTTCCTCCCTCTCCGCCATGCCTGTGAGAAACTCCGCCAGCTTCGCAACTTGTTCTTTTAGATCCGAAACGGATCGCTCCCGCAGTTGAAGGGCCGCGTCGTCGATGGATGGACTGTTAGTCCGGGCAAGGTCCAAATAATTCGTAACATTGAAATTCTCCTCCAACGATTGAAGGGCGGCGGCTATGTCCTCCTGACAATTTGTGAAATTCAAGGAGAACTCGCCGATTACCCCGTTATCGCTCTTATACAGGATTTGGCTGGCTTGCCAGTCCGCGTGCTGGTGTCCATCTAATCGCAATTGCAGCTGGGCGGATTGACAGATGATAGTTGGTTTACCGACGACGGTTTTGAGAAATGATTGATACGCACCACTTTTTGAGCCCGATATCGGCTGCAGTTCTCCGTAGCTCAGGCTTCGATATTGGTGGAAACAGCGAGATAGAACTGACCTTCTCGGTGCCATATTTTCGCAATTTCAGTGAAGCCGATAATAATGCTTTCTGCAGTCTGGGCGGTCGTATAGATCGCTCTTGAATTGGGAGTGCTCATATCTTCGATTTCTTTTGGATCTTGCGATCCGTCAATTGCCGCTCCGCGCGAATGCGCTCCAACAGCACGCCCGCCGGTTCGTCGGCCGGGTCTTGGGCGACGAGTTGGCCGGAAAACGCCTTTTTCAGGATGGACTGGCGGAGCACTTCGCTG